>NZ_BCBI01000068.1:0-29284 GCF_001320565.1 Pseudomonas sp. NBRC 111132 | reverse complement strand
TCTTCGCCGGTGTAGCCCGAGCGGCTGACGAAGCAGTCTTCACCCAGCAGTTTCATCGGGCGGAACTGCATGAAGGTCATGCCGGCCACTTCCGGGGCCAGGCGCTCAAGCACCTTGACCGCTGCCGGCCCTTGCAGGGCGAGCAGGGCACGCTGCTCGAACAATGGCTGCACCTCGCAACGGCCGCCGATGTGCGTTTGCAGGTGGGCCAGGTCCTGGTCCTTGCAAGCGGCGTTCACCACCAGGAACAGGGTGTCGTCGCCCAGGTTGGCCACCATCAGGTCGTCAAGGATACCGCCTTGTTCATTGGTGAACATGGCATAGCGTTGCATGCCCACCGGCAGGTCGATGATGTCCACTGGCACCAGGCTTTCCAAGGCCTTGGCGGCATCGGCGCCGCGCAGGATGATCTGGCCCATGTGCGAGACATCGAACAGGCCGGCCTGCTCGCGGGTGTGCAGGTGTTCCTTGAGCACGCCCAGCGGGTACTGCACTGGCATGTCGTAGCCGGCGAACGGCACCATGCGCGCCCCCAATTCCAGGTGCAGGGCATGCAGTGGGGTCTTGAGCAGTGTTTCGGACATCGGTGACTCCTTGCTGTTGTTGTCGGGTCAACATTCGATGATGTTGACGGCCAGGCCGCCTCGGGCGGTCTCTTTGTATTTGCTTTTCATGTCGGCGCCAGTCTGGCGCATGGTGCGGATGACCTTGTCGAGGGACACGAAGTGCTGGCCGTCCCCGCGCAAGGCCATGCGCACCGCGTTGATGGCTTTCACCGAACCCATGGCATTGCGTTCGATGCAGGGCACCTGCACGAGGCCTCCGATCGGGTCGCAGGTCAGGCCCAGGTTGTGTTCCATGCCGATTTCGGCGGCGTTCTCCACCTGCTGCACGCTGCCGCCCATCACTTCGCACAACGCCCCGGCGGCCATCGAACAGGCGACGCCGACTTCTCCCTGGCAGCCCACTTCGGCGCCGGATATGGAGGCGTTTTCCTTGTACAGGATGCCGATGGCCGCAGCGGTGAGCAGAAAGCGCACCACCCCGTCCTCGCTGGCGCCCGGCACGAAACGCATGTAGTAGTGCAGTACCGCCGGGACGATGCCCGCCGCACCGTTGGTGGGGGCGGTAACCACACGCCCGCCATAGGCGTTTTCCTCGTTCACCGCCAAAGCGTAGAGATTGACCCAGTCAAGCACCGACAGGGCGTCACGCAGGCTGGCCTCCGGGTGGCGGCTCAGTTGGCGGTACAGGGCTGGTGCCCGGCGTTTTACCTTGAGCCCTCCTGGCAAGATACCTTCGTGCTGGCAACCGGCTTCGACGCAATCCTGCATCACCTGCCAGATGCGCAGCAGCCCGGCGCGGGTTTCTGCCTCTGGGCGCCAGGCGGCCTCGTTGGCCAACATCACTTGGCTGACTGACAGTTGCATTGCGGAGCAATGGCCTAGCAGTTCCTTGGCCGTCTTGAAGGGGTAGGCCAGCACGGTGCTGTCCTCGACGATGCGGTCATGGCCGGCGGCGTCCTCATCCACCACGAAACCGCCGCCCACCGAGTAGTACTCGCGGCTGCGGATTTGCAGGCCGGCCTCGTCGAACGCGCGGAAGATCATGCCATTGGGGTGGTAGTCCAGCGGCTTGCGGATCATCGCCAGGTGCTGCTTTTCGATGAACGCAATGCTGTGCTCGCCCAGCAGGTTGATGCGGCCGCTGTCGCGGATGGCCTGCAGCCGAGCCGGGATGCTGTCGGTGTCGATAATGTCTGGGTGTTCGCCTTCAAGGCCCAGCAGCACGGCCTTGTCACTGCCATGGCCCTTGCCGGTGGCGCCCAGTGAGCCATACAGCTCGGCCCTGACGCTGGCGGTGCTGGCAAGCAGGCCGTCACGGCGCAGCCCTTCGGCAAAGCGCGCAGCGGCACGCATCGGGCCGACTGTGTGTGAACTGGAGGGGCCGATGCCGATCTTGAACAGGTCGAAGACACTCAATGACATGGTGACCTCCTGCCAGGGTTTCAGGACGGACGGTGAACCCTGTGGGAGCGGGTTTACCCGCGAATGCGGCGGTAAAGCCACCATCGCATTCGCGGGTAAACCCGCTCCCACAGAGGCCCACACCTCAACTCAGGGAACGGGCCCGAAAGCTATCAGGCGTCCTGATAGCTCTCGATCGACGGGCAGGCGCATACCAGGTTACGGTCGCCGAACACGTTGTCGACCCGGCCGACTGGCGGCCAGTATTTGCCTTCCACCAGGCTCGGCAGCGGGTACACCGCCTGTTCGCGGCTGTAGCCATGGGCCCATTCGCCAACCAGCTCGGCCGCCGTGTGCGGGGCGTTTTTCAGCGGGTTGTCGTCCTTGTCCAGGCTACCGTTCTCGACCGCGCGAATTTCTTCGCGGATCTGGATCATCGCGTTGCAGAAACGGTCGAGTTCTTCCTTGGACTCGCTTTCGGTCGGTTCGATCATCAGCGTGCCTGCCACCGGGAAGGACATGGTCGGGGCATGGAAGCCGAAGTCGATCAGGCGCTTGGCCACGTCGTCGACGCTGATGCCGCTGGTGTCCTTCAGCGGGCGCAGGTCGAGGATGCACTCGTGAGCCACCAGGCCATTACCGCCGGTATACAGAACAGGATAGTGCTCTTCCAGGCGGCGGGCGATGTAGTTGGCATTGAGGATCGCCATCTGCGAGGCACGCTTGAGGCCGGCACCGCCCATCATGCGGATGTACATCCAGGTGATCGGCAGGATGCTGGCGCTGCCGAACGGTGCGGCGCACACCGCACCTTCGGTGTTTTCCAGTTTCGCGTGACCAGGCAGGAACGGCGCCAGGTGCGACTTGACGCCAATCGGGCCGACGCCCGGGCCGCCGCCACCGTGCGGGATGCAGAAGGTCTTGTGCAGGTTCAGGTGGGAAACGTCGCCACCGAACTTGCCAGGGGCGCACAGGCCGACCATGGCGTTCATGTTGGCGCCGTCGATATACACCTGGCCACCGTTGTCGTGAATGATTGCGCAGATTTCGCCGATCGCTTCCTCGAACACACCGTGGGTCGACGGGTAGGTGATCATGATCGCGGCCAGGCGCTCGCGGTGTTCGATGGCCTTGGCGCGCAGGTCCTCGACATCGACGTTGCCGCGGGCGTCACAAGCGGTGACTACGACGCGCATGCCCGCCATGTGTGCGGTGGCCGGGTTGGTGCCGTGGGCCGACGATGGGATCAGGCAGATGTCGCGGTGGCTTTCGCCGCGGCTGCGGTGATAGGCGCGGATGGCCAACAGGCCTGCGTATTCGCCCTGCGAGCCGGCGTTGGGCTGCAGCGATACTGCGTCATAACCGGTGGCGGCACACAGCATGGCCTCCAGTTCGGTGGTCATCTGCAGGTAGCCTTGGCTCTGCTCGGCCGGGGCGAACGGGTGCAGGTTGCCGAACTCGGCCCAGGTGACCGGGATCATTTCGCTGGCGGCGTTCAGCTTCATGGTGCACGAGCCCAGCGGGATCATGCTGCGGTCCAGCGCCAGGTCCTTGTCGGCCAGGCGGCGCAGGTAGCGCATCAACTCGGTTTCGCTGTGGTAGCGGTTGAACACGGGGTGTTCGAGGATGGCCGACTGGCGCAGCAGGGCGGTGGGCAGCAGCGAACCGGTGCTGGCGGCCAGGGCGACGAAGTCAGGTTGTGCCTGGTCACCAGCGAACAGCTGCCACAGCGACTCGACGTCAGCCTGGCTGCTGGTTTCGTCCAGCGACAGGCCCAGGTGGGCGGCGTCGATCTGGCGCAGGTTGATGCCCTGGGCGCGTGCCTTGTCATGCAAGCTGGTGGTGGCGGTACCGGTGGCCAGGGTCAGGGTGTCAAAGGCGCTGGTGCCCACTACCGGTACGCCCAGGGCCTTCAGGCCGGCGGCCAGGATCGCGGTCAGCGCATGGGTACGCTCGGCAATGCGCTTGAGGCCGGCCGGGCCGTGGTACACGGCAAACATGCTGGCGATGTTGGCCAGCAGTACCTGTGCGGTGCAGATGTTGCTGGTGGCCTTTTCGCGGCGGATGTGCTGCTCGCGGGTTTGCATGGCCAGGCGCAGGGCGGTTTTGCCGAAGCGGTCGATCGATACGCCGACCAGGCGGCCCGGCATGTCGCGCTTGAACGCGTCGCGGGTGGCGAAGTAGGCCGCGTGCGGGCCACCGAAGCCCAGGGGTACGCCAAAACGCTGGGCGCTGCCGATGGCCACGTCGGCGTCGAACTCGCCCGGAGGGGTCAGCAGCGTCAGCGCCAGCAGGTCGGCAGCGACGGCGACCAAGGCGTTGGCGGCGTGGAAGCGCTGTACCACTTCACGGTAGTCGAACACTTCACCGTTGCTGGCTGGGTACTGCAGCAGGGCGCCGAAGAAGGCGCTGACATCGCCCAGCTCGCGCTCGTCGCCGACCACGACCTCGATACCCAGCGGCTCGGCGCGGGTGCGCAGCACGTCCAGGGTTTGCGGGTGGCAGTGCACGGAGGCGAAGAAGGTGTGGCTGGCCTTGTTCTTCGACAGGCGCTTGCAGAAGGTCATGGCCTCTGCGGCGGCAGTGGCTTCGTCGAGCAGCGAGGCATTGGCGATCGGCAGGCCGGTCAGGTCGCTGATCAAGGTCTGGAAGTTCAGCAGCGCTTCCAGGCGGCCCTGGGAAATTTCTGGCTGGTACGGGGTGTAGGCGGTGTACCAGGCTGGGTTTTCCAGCAGGTTGCGCAGGATCGGCGCCGGAGTGTGGGTGTTGTAGTAGCCCTGGCCGATGTAACTTTTGAACAGCTGGTTCTTGCCGGCGATGGCCTTGAGCGCGGCGAGCGCGTCGGCTTCGCTCTGGCCGTCGTGCGAGCCAAGCACGCTGGTGCCCTTGATGCTGTCAGGGATGACTGCGGCAGTCATGGCGTCCAGCGAGTCGAAGCCCAGGGCGGCGAGCATGGCCTGTTCGTCAACGGCGCGCGGGCCGATGTGGCGGGCGATGAATTCGTTGGCGGTGCCGAGGTTGATGGTCATGGCGGAATTCCTCAGGCGTCGTCGTTGGCTTTGATCAGGCGGTCGTAGGCATCCTGGTCGAGCAGTGCGCTGACTTCGCTCATGTCGGCCGGGTTGAAGCGGAAGAACCAGCCTTCGCCCATCGGGTCTTCGTTGACCAGCTCTGGGCTGTTTTCGAGCTGGTCGTTGACCGCGACCACTTCGCCGCTCAGCGGCATGTACACGCCGCTGGCGGCCTTTACCGATTCAACGGTGGACGCTTCGCTGCCTTTCTCGTACTGCTGCAACTCGGGCAGTTGCACGAAAACCACATCGCCAAGGGCGTTCTGGGCGTAGGCGGTGATGCCCACGGTGACGCTGCCATCGGCTTCGACGCGCAGCCATTCGTGATCTTCAGTGAAACGCAACTCGCTCATGGGGAATCCTCGGGAAGCAGGGCGTTGGGCGCGGTGGCTCCGCGCTCTTGGGTTGTGATTCCCTAAGCAATATCGCGGCCAATCACAAAAAAACGTTATAAATCATATGCTTATATTGTTTCTGTAATGCGTTTGACATTTTTGTGGAACGATAACGCTACAGTTGGCGAGGGGAGAGAAAGGGTTTTGTGATCAAACCCTTGTGCAGACGCATCTGAATGGTTGTGTATCGATTTCAATCCGGTGTACTGAAATCGATACAGCCTTGAGAGCCGGGTTCATCCTCCGATAAGGAGGAGCAATGCCAGGTACAACTTGATCACGACGACATTGATGATGTCGATGAAGAACGCGCCCACCATCGGTACCACCAGAAAGGCAATCTGGGAGGCGCCGTAGCGCTGGGTCACCGCCTGCATGTTGGCGATGGCCGTCGGCGTCGCACCCAAGCCGAAGCCGCAGTGCCCTGCGGCCAGGACTGCCGCATCGTAGTTGCGCCCCATCACCCTGAAGGTCACGAAGATCGCGAATAGCGCCATGACCAGTGTCTGCACGGCCAACAAGATGAAGAAGGGTAAGGCCAGGGCTGCCAGGTCCCACAATTTGAGCGACATCAAGGCAATGGCCAGGAACAGGGACAAACTCACGTTGCCCATTACTGACACTTCCCGCTCGAATACACGGTAAAAGCCGATTGCTGAAAGCCCGTTGCGCAACACTACCCCCACGAAGAGTACGCAGACGAAGGTCGGTAGTTCAAATGTTGTGCCTTTCAATGCGCTATTAAGTAGTGTGCCGGCCAGCAAGCTGACGGCAATAAGTGCGAGGGTTTCGATAAATGTAAATGGCGTAATCAGGCGCTCTTTATGCGGGTGTTCGAAACCCTTTGGTAACTGCGGAACTTCTTCTTCGATACCGGGTGCCTTGACGCGCTTGATCAACATCCTGGCGACGGGACCACCAATCAAACCGCCCAGCACCAGGCCGAAGGTGGCAGAGGCCATTGCCAGTTCGGATGCCGAAGCCAGGCCAAATCTCTCGGTGAAGGTTGCGCCCCAGGCAGCGCCTGTACCGTGGCCCCCCGACAAACTGATAGAACCGGTCAGCAAGCCCATCAGCGGATCGAGCCCCAATGCTGTTGCCAGGCCGATGCCCATGGCGTTCTGAACCAGCAGCAAGCCTGTGACCACCAGCAAAAACACCGCCACCACGCGCCCGCCCTTTTTCAGGCTGGCGAAGTCTGCACTCAAGCCGATGGTGGCGAAGAATGCCAACATCAACGGCGTTTGCAGCGAGGTATCAAACTGGACGTGTACATCGAAACTGCGCAAGGCCAAGAGTGACAAGGCAACGACCAGGCCGCCTGCAACAGGCTCCGGGATATTGTAAGTACGCAGGAAACCAATTCGTGCGACCAAACTACGCCCCAGTAGCAATACTAAAGAGGCGGCTACAAGTGTCCCGTAAAAATCGAGTTCAATCATCAGGGTACTCTTCGTTCAGGGTGACAAGCGAAATTACAACGTCACCATTCTACGGCGAGCACTCCCGTCAATTGCGGCTGCGCGGTTAGGAAAAGTCTGAACCATCCGCCAGTTTTGACGATAACTATCAGGGTTTGCCGGGTATTCCATATTTGCGCAAGCGCTGGGCGATGGCGGTATGCGAAGTTTGCAAGCGCCCGGCCAGTTGCCGCGTCGATGGGTAACTGGCATATAGGCGCTGCAACAGTTCGCGTTCGAAATCTCCCACGGCCTGTTCCAGGCTGGCCACTTCACCCTCTTGCCCGCGTGCCACCGAGGTCCCCGCAATGTCCAGGTCGCCGATGTCCACCAGGTTGCTCTCGCAGATGGCCGCCGCGCGGAAAATCACGTTCTGCAACTGACGCACATTGCCCGGCCAAGGGTTGGCCAGCAGTGCCGAATGGGTGGCCGGAGTCAGCCGGCAGGCTGGGCGCTGGATCTGCGTGCAAGCCTGCTGCATGAAGAAGTGCGCCAGCATCAGGATGTCCTGGCCACGGTCGCGCAGTGGCGGCACCTGCAGGTTGAGCACGTTCAGGCGGTAGAACAGGTCTTCGCGGAAGCTACCTTCGGCAACCATGCGCTCCAGGTCGCGGTGGGTGGCGCTGATGATGCGCACATCCACCTTCACCTCGCGGTCACCGCCCACCCGGCGGAAGCTGCCGTCGCTGAGAAAGCGCAGCAGCTTGGCCTGCAGGTACGGTGACATTTCGCCAATTTCATCAAGGAACACCGTGCCCTGATTGGCCAACTCCATCAGCCCGGGCTTGCCACCGCGTTGCGCGCCGGTGAAGGCGCCGGGGGCGTAACCGAACAACTCGCTCTCGGCCAGGCTCTCGGGCAGCGCGGCGCAATTCAGTGCCAGGAACGGTGCCGCATGGCGGCTGCTGATGGCATGGCAGGCGCGGGCGACCAGCTCTTTACCCGTGCCGGTTTCACCATGTACCAGCAGTGGCGCATCAAGCGCTGCCACGCGCAGGGCGCGGGCCTTCAGGGTGCGTATGACCGGCGACTCGCCAAGCAAGGCATCGAAGCCTTCGGCATGGTCGTGGTGCAGGGCCGACAGGCGTTCGCCCATGCGCGAAGGTGGGTACAGCGTCAGCAGGCCACCGGCGTTGGTGATCGGCATGGCGTCCAGCAGCAGGCTCTGGCCGTACAACTGCATTTCGCGCATGGGCAGGTGGAAGTTGTTGTCCAGCAGGGCCTGCAGCAGTGCAGGGTCGCCAAACAGTTCATCCACCGAGCGCCCGGCGGATTCACGGCCGCACAGTTCGATCAGCGCCGGGTTGGCCAGCAACACCAGGCCTGCGCTGTCCACCGCCAGCACCGGGTCGCTCATGGCCGCTAGCAGGGCATCGAGTTGCAGGTGGCGACGCTGGCCGGGGAGGATGTCGACCACGTCCACCGACTGCACGCCGTGTACTTCGAACAGCGCGTCATGCAGTTCTTCGAGCACGGCGGGGCTGAGGGTGGGGGCGTCGATGTAGACGTTCGGCGGGACCATCTCCACGGCGTCCAGGTTGAGGTTGCGGGCACCGAGCAGGGCGAGGACTTCCTGGGTGATGCCGACGCGGTCGATGAAGCTGACGTGGATGCGCATGGGGAGGCGAAAGGTGGTGGCCGGGGAGGGCGGTAGTATGCCTTAACATCGCCGGGGCCGCTTTGCGGCCCTATCGCGACACTAGGCCACTCCCACAACGTTTACGCATTCAGTTGTGGGAGCGGCCTTGGGCTGCAAAGCAGCCGCAAAATGCTGAAATCACTCGAGATGTTCAGGTTTGATCGGGTCGCCCGATTTCACATCGAGCTTTTCGCGGATGTCCGCGAACATATAGTCATAGAGCTTGTGCGGCGAACTCAGGGTCTCGAACTTCTTTGGCGGCGCCAGGTACGACTGGGCCTTGCGGGTCAGTAGCATGAGGAAACTGGGCAGTACTTGGTCCTTGGGGAGGAAGAACTTTTCTTCCACCGGTTTGCCTTCGATGCTGCCATGCATGTGGAATTGAATGCCTCTGCCTTCCCTGGGGTCCGACACGGCCTCGTACTCGATGTTCAGGTCGTAGCTGTGGTCGGCATTGTTCAGCGCAGTGCGCTCGATGTGTACATGACCGGGGTGGTACTGGGCCATGGTTAGCTCCTTTGGAAGGTCGAAAATGGCGGGCCCCGAGAGCCCGCCGACTGCATTCAACGGTAGCTGATCCCAGGCTTCTCGGTAGAAACCCGAGTGCCGGCGGTGCCCTTGACGATGTCCTCGATGTTTTCCAGCGAGCTGATCACGGCGACCTTGCCGGTATTGCGGGCGAAATCACTGGCTGCTTGAACCTTCGGCCCCATGGAGCCGGCAGCGAAGCCCAAGCGTTCGAGTTCGTCCGGGTGGGCCTGGGCAATGGCTTTCTGCGTCGGCTTGCCCCAGTCAATGTAGGCTGCATCGACGTCGGTAGCGATTATCAGAAGGTCGGCTTCCAATTGTTCGGCCAGCAGCGCCGAGCACAGGTCTTTGTCGATCACCGCCTCGATGCCTTTGAGCTTGCGGTTTTCATCGTACATGGTGGGGATGCCGCCACCGCCGGCGCAAATCACGATACTGCTCTTTTCCAGCAGCCACTTGATCGGGCGAATTTCGAAGATGCGCTTGGGTTTCGGGCTGGCCACCACACGGCGGTACTTGTCGCCGTCGGCCTTGACTACCCAGCCCTTTTCCTTGGCCAGGCGCTCGGCTTCTTCCTTGCTGTAGACCGGGCCGATGAACTTGGTCGGGTCCTTGAACGCTGGGTCGTTGGCGTCCACTTCCACCTGAGTCAGCAAGGTGGCGAACGGCACCTCGAAGGCCAGCAGGTTGCCCAGTTCCTGTTCGATCATGTAGCCGATCATGCCTTCGGTTTCGGCACCCAGCACGTCCAGTGGGTAGGCTTCGTCCGGCTTGTAGGAAAGGGCCTGCAGCGACAGCAGGCCGACTTGCGGGCCGTTGCCGTGGGCGATGACCAGCTCGTTACCGGGGTGAATCTTGGCGATCTGTTCGGTGGCGGTGCGGATATTGGCGCGCTGGTTGTCAGCGGTCATGGGCTCGCCGCGACGCAGCAGGGCGTTGCCGCCCAATGCAACAACGATACGCATGGGGAATGTCCTTTGCATTTGCAGAAGAGGGGTACACCTCGCCCCCCACAAGGAGGGCGAGGTACGCCGTCAGAGGTCAGCCAGGGTCGAAACCAGGATCGCCTTGATCGTGTGCATGCGGTTTTCCGCCTGCTCGAAGGCGATGCAGGCGGGTGACTCGAACACGTCGTCGGTCACTTCGATACCGTTGGCCAGGTCTGGGTACTGTTCGGCGATCTGCTTGCCGACCTTGGTTTCGGAGTTGTGGAACGCCGGCAGGCAGTGCATGAACTTGGTCCGTGGGTTGCCGGTGGACTTCATCAGTTCGGCATTCACCTGATAAGGCTTGAGCTGCTTGATGCGCTCCCCCCAGGCCTCGATCGGCTCACCCATCGATACCCACACGTCGGTATGCACGAAGTCCACACCCTTGACCGCGGCTTTCGGATCTTCGGTGAGGGTGATGCGCGCGCCGCTTTCTTCAGCGTACTTCTTGCAGCGTTCGACCAGGTCGTCGTGTGGCCACAGCGCCTTGGGCGCGGCGATGCGCACATCCATGCCAAGCTTGGCGCCAATCAACAGCAGCGAGTTGCCCATGTTGTTGCGGGCGTCGCCCAGGTAGGCGTAGCTGATGTCGTGCAGCGGCTTGTCGCTGTGTTCGCGCATGGTCAGCACGTCGGCGATCATCTGCGTCGGGTGATATTCGTCGGTCAGGCCGTTGAACACCGGTACGCCGGCGAACTTGGCCAGCTCCTCGACGATTTCCTGCTTGAAGCCACGGTATTCGATGGCGTCGTACATGCGCCCGAGCACACGGGCAGTGTCCTTCATGCTCTCCTTGTGACCGATCTGCGAAGAGTTTGGGTCGATATAGGTAACGTTGGCGCCCTGGTCATAGGCGGCCACTTCGAACGCGCAGCGGGTACGGGTGGAGGTTTTTTCGAAGATCAGGGCAATGTTGTTGCCCTTCAGGTGCTGCTGTTCGGTGCCGGTGTACTTGGCGCGCTTGAGGTCGCGGGACAGGTCCAGCAGGTAGCGCAACTCGCGCGTGGTGTGGTGTTCCAGGCTGAGCAGGTTGCGGTTGTGAATGTTGAACGCCATGACAGTTTCTCCTTGAGTCCGGTGATGTCCCGGCCGCCACTTTGTGGGTGCGGCCGGGCGTAATGGTCGTTAGTAGTCGATCGGGTCGCGCACAATCGGGCAGGTCATGCAGTGGCCGCCGCCCCGGCCCCGGCCCAGTTCGCCGGCGCTGATGGTGATGACCTCGATGCCGGCCTTGCGCAGCAGGGTGTTGGTGTAGGTGTTGCGGTCGTAGCCGATGACCACGCCGGGCTCGATGGCCACCACGTTGTTGCCGTCATCCCACTGTTCGCGCTCGGCGGCGAAGCTGTTGCCGCCTGTTTCGACCACGCGCAGGCCACCCTTGAGGCCAAGCTGCTCGCCGACCACTTCGATGAACGACTTGTTGATGCGGCGCACATCCATGCCGTAAGGCTTGCTTTCGTCCGGGCGGATGATGAATGGCACAATCTCTTTCACCACTTCCGGGAAGACCGTGACCAGGTCGCGGTCGCAGAAGCTGAACACGGTGTCCAGGTGCATGGCGGCGCGGGACTTCGGCAGGCCGGCAACGATCACTTCCTTGACGGCGCCCTTGGCGAACAGGTTCTGCGCCAGTTGGCCAATGGCCTGGCGCGAGGTGCGCTCGCCCATGCCGATGAGCACGATGCCATTGCCGATCGGCATCACGTCACCGCCTTCGAGGGTGGCATTGCCGTGGTCCTTGTCCGGGTCGCCGTACCACACCTGGAAGTCAGCGCCGGTGAATTCCTTGTGGAACTTGTAGATGGCGGTGGTCAGCAGGGTTTCCTGGCGGCGCGCCGGCCAGTACATCGGGTTCAGCGTGACGCCGCCGTAGATCCAGCAGGTGGTGTCGCGGGTGAACTGGGTGTTGGGCAGTGGCGGCAGGATGAAGCTGGAGTGGCCCAGGTAGTCGTTGTACATCTTGACCACATCGGCGCCTTCGCTCTGTGGCAGGTCCTGGCCCGCCACACCACCGATCAGGAATTCGGCCAGGTGACGCGGGTCAAGGCCTTCGAGCCAGCTGCGCACTTCGTTGGTCAGCCCCACGCCGACGGTGTCGGGGGTGATCTTGCGGTCGAGGATCCACTTCAGGGCCTCTTTGTTCTGCACGATGTCGGTCAGCAGGTTGTGCATTTCCAGCACATCCACGCCACGCTCGCGCATCTTGGTGACGAAGTCGAAATGGTCACGCTTGGCCTGGTCTACCCAGATCACATCGTCGAACAGCAGTTCGTCGCAGTTGCTCGGCGTCAGGCGCTTGTGCGCCAAGCCCGGGGCGCAAACCATCACTTTGCGCAGTTTGCCGGCTTCGGAGTGGACACCGTACTTCTGTTTTTCAGCGGACATGGTTTCATTCCTCCAATTGAACGAAGACGTGGGTCAAAGGGTCAGGAAGCCGTCGTACAGGCCAAAGGCTGCCACCAGGGCGCCGACGACCACGGCTGCGAAGATCAGTTTTTCCACGTTGGTGAAGACAGGTTGGCCTACCTCACGCTTGGCCTTGGCGAACAGGATGGCGCCAGGTGCGTAGAGCAGGGCCGAGAGCAGCAGGTATTTCACACCGCCGGCGTACAGCAGCCAGACGGCGTACAACAAGGCGATACCGCCGATGATCAGGTCTTTCTTGCGCTCGGCCAGGGCCTGTTCGTAGGTTTCGCTGCGCAGTGCCAGCAGGAAGGCGTAGGCCGCCGACCACAGGTAGGGCACCAGGATCATCGAGGTGGCGAGGTAGATCAGCGACAGGTAGGTGCTGTTGGAGAACAGCGTGATCACCAGGAAGATCTGCACCATGGCGTTGGTCAGCCACAGGGCGTTGGCCGGTACCTGGTTGGCGTTCTCGCGGCGCAGGAACTCCGGCATGGTGTGGTCCTTGGCGGCGGCGAACATGATCTCGGCGCACAGCAGCACCCACGACAGCAGGGCCCCCAGCAGCGAGATGATCAGGCCGACGCTGATCAGCACCGCGCCCCAGTGGCCGACCACATGTTCCAGCACGGCGGCCATCGACGGGTTCTGCAGCTTGGCCAGCTCTGGTTGGGTCATGATGCCCAGCGACAGCACGTTGACCAGCACCAGGAACAGCAGCACGGTAACGAAGCCGATGACCGTGGCCTTACCCACGTCAGAGCGTTTTTCCGCCCGGGACGAGAAAATGCTCGCGCCCTCGATGCCGATGAACACCCACACGGTGACCAGCATCATGTTGCGCACCTGGTTCATCACGCTGCCAAGCTCTGGTGTGCCTACGGCCCAGATGTCGGCGGTGAAGATATCGAGCCTGAAGGCGAACAGGCAGATCAGGGCGAACAGCACCAGCGGCACCACTTTGGCCACGGTGGTGACCAGGTTGATGAACGCTGCCTCCTTGATACCGCGCAATACCAGGAAGTGCACGGCCCACAACAGGATCGACGCGCCAATGATGGCGGCCGGCGTGTTGCCTTCACCGAAGATTGGGAAGAAGTAGCCCAAGGTGCTGAACAACAGCACGAAGTAGCCGACGTTGCCCAGCCAGGCACTGATCCAGTAGCCCCAGGCTGAGGAGAAGCCCATGTAGTCGCCAAAACCGGCCTTGGCGTAGGCATATACCCCGCCATCCAGATCAGGCTTGCGGTTGGCCAAGGTCTGGAACACGAACGCCAGGGTCAGCATGCCGACCGCGGTGATGCCCCAACCGATCAACACCGCGCCAACCCCTGCGCTGGCGGCCATGTTTTGCGGCAGCGAGAAGATCCCGCCACCAATCATCGAACCGACGACAAGTGCAACTAACGCACCAAGCTTTAGTTTTCCGGATGAATCAGACATTTAACAACTCCTGCCAGGAGAAAGTTGACGACAGAATAGATCCGACGCCTTTGCCGTAACCTGACTTGCGTCAGTTTAAGGCGATGTGAAGGTAGGAAATTTCCTTCACGGGTGCTCCTGGAGAGTGCCGACAGCTTAAGCTGCAGGCCTTGCGCGCTGGCACCTCCATGTCCTTCTAGAGCAAACGCTCTGTTCAGCCTGCGAAGCTTGAAACTAGCCGCTTTTGCCGCTTTCGCAAATTTTTCACAAGAATTTTGAGTTTTATCAGTTTCTTTTCTAGTTGCCGTACTGCTGCTAATTTTGAGAGAAGGGCTGCATAGACAAAGCAGTTATTAGTGCTATAGGTTTAACCCGCGTCTACAGTATAAGTAACAACATTTATATGGCCCGCAAAGCGGTTACAAATGCATGACAGGGCTTGAAAAAAGGGAGGCTCATGAGCGAACCGGGACAGAAGCTGCGCCTGGGCGCGCTGATCGCGCTGGTGGTCGGCTCGATGATCGGTGGCGGGATCTTCTCGCTGCCGCAGAACATGGCCGCGCGCGCCGATGTGGGGGCTGTGTTGATCGGCTGGGGGATCACCGCGGTTGGCATGCTGGCCCTGGCCTTCGTGTTCCAGACCTTGGCCAACCGCAAGCCCGAGCTGGACTCAGGGGTGTACGCCTATGCCAAGGCCGGTTTCGGCGAGTACATGGGCTTTTCCTCGGCCTGGGGCTACTGGATCAGTGCCTGGCTGGGTAACGTTGGTTATTTCGTACTGCTGTTCAGCACCCTGGGCTTCTACTTTCCCGTTTTCGGTGAAGGCAACACGCCCATTGCCATCGGCTGCGCCTCGCTGTTGCTGTGGTCTGTGCATTTCCTGGTGCTGCGAGGCATCAAGGAAGCCGCGTTCATCAACCAGGTAACCACGGTAGCCAAGGTGGTGCCGCTGTTGATCTTTGTGGTGATCGCGGCATTCGCCTTCCGCGCCGATATCTTCACCCGGGATATCTGGGGCCTCAGCAACCCGCAGTTCGGCAGCGTGCTGGAGCAGGTGCGCAACATGATGCTGGTGACCGTGTTCGTATTCATCGGCATCGAGGGCGCCAGCGTGTATTCCGGGCGCGCCGAGCGTCGTTCTGACGTGGGTAAGGCCACGGTCATCGGCTTTCTCGGTGTACTGGCGCTGCTGGTGCTGGTCAACGTGTTGTCGCTGGGGGTGATGACCCAGCCGGAGTTGGCCGGGCTGCAGAACCCCTCGCTGGCCTCGGTGCTGGAGCATATTGTCGGCCCCTGGGGCGCCTTGCTGATCAGTCTCGGCCTGGCAGTCTCGCTGCTCGGCGCCTTGCTTTCGTGGGCGCTGCTGTGTGCCGAGATCCTGTTTGCCACGGCGCGGGACAAGACCATGCCGCGCTTTCTAGCCAAGGAAAACGCCAACCATGTGCCAGCCAACGCCCTTTGGCTGACCAACTGCATGATCCAGGGGTTCCTGCTGATTACGCTGTTCTCGGCCGGTACCTACACCAGCCTCATCTACCTGGCCTCGTCGATGATCCTGGTGCCCTACCTGTGGTCGGCGGCCTATGCCGTGCTGCTGGCGGTGCGCGCAGAAACCTATGCCGGGCAGCCGGGGTTGCGGCGCAAGGACTTGCTGGTGGCGCTGGTTGCCTTGCTGTATGCCGTGTGGCTGCTGTATGCGGGCGGGCTCAAGTACCTGTTGCTGTCGGCGCTGCTGTACGCCCCAGGTGTGATCCTGTTCGCCAGGGCCAAGCATGAGCAAGGCCAGACCCTGTTCACTAGCTGGGAAAAGCTGATTTTCGCCGCTGTGCTGGTGGGCGCTGCGCTGGCGGCCTACGCCTTGTATTCAGGGCTGCTGAGCTTGTGATGGGGCGGGGCAGGCGTGCTCCGGGCGCGACCAGATCCACAGGTTGCCCAGGGTCATGCCGGCGATAGCCAGGAACACTGGCCAGTGGTGTTCAAGGAAGGTCAGCATCAGCCCGGCGCACAGCAGCATGCTGAGGGTCGCGCTGACCTTGGCCCGGCGCTGGATCACCTTGCCGTTGCGCCAGTTGTACAGGATCGGCCCGAACAACCGGTGGTTCTCCAGCCAGGCCGAAAGGCGCGGTGAGCTGCGCGTGGCGGCCCAGGCGGCCAGCAGGATGAACTCGGTGGTCGGCAAGCCGGGAATCACGATGGCGACCAGGCCCACCCCGAGGCTCACGTAAGCCAGGATTCCATACAACAGGCGGGCGAGTTTCGAGCGGGCTGGTTGGGTCATGTTCTCACTGCATAAAACGGTTCGGCCACCGGAGGGGTGGCCGGCTACGGCGTATCAAACCAGCGCGGCATCCGCGGCATAGGCGTGCTTGAGCAGCTCGGTGAAACGCTCGAAAGCGGCAACCGCGCCGCGCTCGGCAGCGGCTTCATCGATGGCCGAGAGTTCCAGCCCATCAAGGATGCGGGTGAACTGCTTCCAGCCTTCGGCACGGCCACCGGCTGGCTCGCCCAAGTGGCGGGCACCGAAGCTGTCGGACAGTTCCAGGGCCACGGCACGCTTGATCAGAAACGCAGCGCCCAGTTTGGAGCCTTCGGAGACGAAGATCCAGCCCATTGCCTCGCCCAGGCTTGGGTTGCCCACGGCACCTGGCACGGCGGCCGGCACTTCGGTGTCGAGGTCAGCGAGGTCGAGACGGGCCTGGTCTGCGCGGCAGCGCTCGGCCAGGTCGGGGACGATGGCGATCAGTTGTGGGTCGTTGTACAGCGCCTGCAACTCGGATTGGAACAGGTACTGGGCAACGACAAAACGGGCGAAGCTTTCGCGGCTGTCGAAGGGCGCGTGGGATTTGACCAGGGCATCCAGCTCGGCGTGCGGGGCGTGGGTGATCTGGTTCAGGCGCTGGGAGCGCAGGGCTGGGCGTTCGGTCATGGGGCAGTCCTTGGAAAAAGGGGCGTCTAGATACAAGACGAAACAGCGGGGGCGGGACAGTAAAAAAAGCCAGTATTTGTGTTGCCTGTACCGGCCTCTTCGCGGGTGAACCCGCTCCCACAGGAACATCACAGGGCCCAAGGCCTGCGCAATACCTGTGGGAGCGGGTTTACCCGCGAAGAGGCCGGTACAGGCGTGAGGGATCAGATATCCCAAACCACATTGATACCGAAGTTGCGCCCTGGCATGGTCAAGCGGTCGATGTTGGCTGGCTGGGTCACAGCTGCCTCACCCTGGCCGTCGTAGCTGCGTACCGAATCCCACTGCCAGTATTTCTTGTCGGTGAGGTTGTACAGGCCGGCGTTGATGGTCACGTCGTCGGTAACCTTGTAGAAGCCGGTCAGGTCCAGCACGCCGTAGCCCGGGGTGCGGAACTTCGAGCTCGAACCGTCGGGGGAGTAGAAGCTGGAGTCGTCGACACGGGTCTTGCGCTTGACCAGTGTCCAGCTCAGCAGGCCGCCGTAGTTCTGCTGCTCGTAACCCAGGCCGAATACGCCCTTCAGCGGGTTGACGCTGTTCAGCGGTTCACCGGTGTCATCGTTACGACCATAGGTGTAGGCAATCGAGCCCTGGGTATAGAGGCCCTGCGGTGCGCCGAAGTGGTCCAGGTTCAGGCGGCCCTTGACCTCGGCACCCTTGATGGTGGCGTGCTTGATGTTGTTGGCCTGGAAGGTCTGTTCCAGGTTGGCGCTTTGCACGGCGTCTTCGTCGATGAAGTCGCGGTACTTGTTGTAGAACACCGCCACGTCGAAGTTACCCGCGTCGAAGTTGCCACGCAGGCCGGTTTCGTAGCTTTTGCTCTTTTCCGGTTCCAGGCCGGGGTTGCCTTCTACGCGGTAACCTTCCTCAAGGTTGACGAATTTTCCGTACATGGCCTTGGCGGTCGGGGTGCGGAAGCCTTCGGCGTACTGGCCATACCAGGTGTAGTTGTCGTTGAAGGCGTAGGTCACGCCGAGCTTGGGCGACACACGGTGCCACTTCTTGTCCGAGTCGTCCTGGGAGGTGGGTGCCGTGCCGGTGGACTCCAGGCCGCGCAGGAATTCGTCGGTGAACTTGGGTTCCATGCGCGTGTAGTCGTAGCGCGCACCGGGCATGAAGGTCCAGTTGTTCCAGCGGATTTCATCCTGCACGAACAGGCTGTAGGTGTTTACGGTCGGGTCCGGGAAGTCGCTGACCAGAACCTGGCCGTCTGCCGGGCGTTCGGCGCCAGCGGCGGAGCAACCGGAGCCCACGGTCAGGCAGGTGCCGGTGCCGCTGCGGGACCCGGTGATTTTCTCGTGCTTGATCGTGGTGCCATAGGTCAGCAGATGGTCGGTGGCGCCGATGCTGAAGGCCTTGTCCAGCTGGGCGTCGAACACCCACTGGCGGTCCTTGTAGGTGGTGTCGCGGGTACGCAGCACCTGGCGGCCAGGCGGTGCGTAGACTTCTTCGGTGTGCTGGTCGGTCTTGGCGATCTGGTAGTTCAGGCTCCACTTGACGTGGTCGGCGACCAGCGAATCCAGGCCGAACTCATGGTTGATGCCAAAGCGCTCGCGGGTGATGGTGTCGTTGCCATTGCGCGCCTTGTAGTAGCCCGTGCCGCCAAAGCCCGGAATGAACGGCCCGCCCACCGCGCTGAGGATGTTCTGGTCGCGGTCATCCTTGTAGCGTTCGTAGGTGAAGCCCAGGCGCGCGTCATCGGCGTAGTTCCAGCCCAGCTTGGCCAGCACGTTGGTGGTGCGCACATCCATTGGATTGGCTTCGGTGCGCGACAGGCCGGCACCGCTGTGGCTGCCGTGGGTTTCAGTCTCGTGGCCGTTGCGCTGGCTCAGGTGCAGCAGGCCATCGAAATCACCCTCGCGGCCGGCGACGGTGGCGGAGGTCAGCCAGCTTTCGTCAGCCGAGCTGTAACCGGTTTTCAGGCGTGCACCCACGTCTTTGCCAGGCTTGATGATGTCGTCCGGGTCGAGGGTGAAGTAGCTGACCGCGCCGCCGATGGCGTTGCTGCCGTACAGCACCGAGGCCGGGCCGCGGAGGATTTCCACGCGCTTGACGATTTCTGGGTCGACGTAGTTGCGTTGGGTCTGGGCATAGGGGCCGTAGAAGAAGCTATCCGGGATCGATACGCCGTCAACCTGGGTGAGGATCCGCTCGCCGTCGATACCCCGGATGTTGTAGCCGTTCAGGCCGCTGCGCTGGCCGGTACCTGCCACCGACACCCCCGGCTCGTAACGCACCAGGTCCTGGATGTTGTTGACGTTTTGCCGGTCCAGTTGCTCGCGGGTCTGCACGCTGACCGTGCTCGGCACCTGGCTGACGTCCTGGGCGCTACGGGTGGCGCTGACGGTCACCTGCTGCAAAGCGATCACGTTACCGACGGTCTGGCGCTCAAGAACCACGTTGCCGTTGCTGATCTTGCGAAAGCTCAGGCCCGTTCCATGCAGCAGGCGCTTGAGTGCGGCATCTGGCGGCAGCGAACCCTGTACCCCAGGCGAGGCCACGCCGTCGGCCAGCTCGGCGCTGAAGCCGACCTGCCAGCCGGTGACCTGGCTGAAGGCGTTGATCGCCGACACCAGGGGCTGCTGGCCGATGCTGAAGCGATAGTCGCCCATGCGCGGGCTGCTGGCCTGGGCCGGCTCGGCGGCCAGCGCCGGGAGGCTGCAGGCACCGCTGGCAAGCAGGGCCAGGGTCAATAGGGACAGTTGCCCTGTACGGCGGGGAAGGGTGGACGAGCGGGTAGGACCAGTGGACATCGGAAGCGCTCCCAGACGCGCGGACTGTTATAGGTGATGACTGTTCTCGTTTTCAAACAAGAATCAGTTGCATTGGCTATAACGAGACGAGCGGGGTAGCACGACCGCGTAAAAATAATTTCAGGGTCAGTTCAGAATGACCAGCGCCGGGTACTCATGCAGCTGTGCCGAGGTGATGTGGGCCAGCGCGCGCAGGGTTTCCAGCGGCTGGTCGAGGCGGTAGTTTCCGGTGACGGCAACGTCTTCCAGCTGTGCATTGCGGTTGATGATCCAGCCTGGGTAGTAACGCCGCACTTCGGCCAGCACCTGGCTCAAAGGGCAGTTCTCGAACACCAGGCGGCCATCGATCCAGGCCAGGTCCTTTTGCATGTCGGGGCGCTGGCGCTGGCCAAAGCCTTGCGGGCCGACGCTGATGCTGTCGCCGGCACTCAGGCGGATACGCTGGTCACGTGCGCCTTGCAGGTCGACATCGCCGCGTTGCACCCGCACCTGGGCCTCGCCGTCGAGGTAGCGCACGGCAAAATCGGTGTCGCGCACCTGGGCGCGCACAGGCCCTGCCTGCACCTCCAGCGGCAACAGCGCGCCCTCCGGTACCTGGAAGTACGCCTCGCCTTGTAACAGGCGGGCGACCTGGCGGCCGTCCCGGCGGTCGTTGGCAAAGGCCGAATTGGTGTTGAGCAGCACTTTTGCGCCGTCGTCCAGTTGCAGGCGCTGGCGTTCGCCCACCACGGTCAGGTGATCCGCCTGCAGGCGCATGGGCAGGTTACCGACGGTGAACAGCCCCACCAGCAGCACCGCGGCGGTGGCCAGGGGTTTCCAGTGGCTGCGCAGGCGCCCACGCCATGAGCGGCGTTGCTGCTGGTGCATCTGCGTGGCCGCCTGGTGCAACGGCGTACCGTTCCACAATGCCTCTGCCTCGACATAGGCCTCGGCGTTCTCCGGCGCGGCGCTCAGCCAGGCTTCAAAGGCCTGGGTGTCTGCGGCATCTGCGCATTGCAGGCGTACCAGCCAGTCCAGCGCCTCGTCCATGGCACGAGCACGGGCACTGGGCCCGGCAGGTGACGGGCGAGGGGCAGGGCTGTCGGTCACGGTGAATCCTTGAATGGTTTTTGCGAATGATCAAGGCTAAGGCGGGGTGTGGCAAGGGCTTTGCGTTGCCGTTCGCCTGCGCTCAGCTCACTTGAGGCGCTCGGCAACACCCATGCAGATCGCCATGATCAGTTTCAATTCCTTTTGTACCGTGCTGGGCGAAACACTCAGTTGTTCGGCAATTTCCAGGTAGGTGGCGCCATGCAGGCGGCTGAGGATGAAAATGCGTTGCTGGCGCTCGCTTAGCTGATTGAGGCTGATGCTCAGGTGCTTGAGCAACTGCTCGGCATGGGCGGCATCCTCGCTGCTGGTGGCGGGAGCGGCCACGCTGTGCAGCACTTCGTCGGGCACATCGTCGACCAGCATGCGCGCCTGCACCCGGCGTGCGCGCAGGTGGTCCAGCGCCAGGTTGCGCGCGGTCTGGAACACGAACGGCTCGATGTGCTCGATGGGCCGCTCGCCCAGGGCGCGGGATACCCGCAGGTAGGTTTCCTGCAGCAGGTCTTCGGCCGTGCTGGGGTTGCCGACCATGCGCTGCAGGGTACGCAGCAGGGTAAGGCGCTGGACGAGGAAGACGGAGTTGAACCGGGACTGACTCACGGGGAAACCTGGCCGACGAAAGGTTAATGATAATGCTTATCATCTGTGTCGTAGGTCAAGTGGTGAAATGTTAGGAAAAGGTAAAGATTGTGAGAGCTCCGTCGCTGCGCGGTCCCTTGTAGGAGCGGCCTTGTGTCGCGATGGGCTGCGCAGCAGCCCCGAAATCTCGGCTCCAGCACCAATTGTCGGGGCCGCTTTGCGGCCCATCGCGACACAAGGCCGCTCCTACAGGGCGTGTGTCAAATCTTAGCGGGCGTTGCTCAGCGCCAAGCAGTTATCCAGCATCCGGTTGCTGAACCCCCACTCGTTGTCATACCAGGCCAGCACCTTGAGCATGCGCCCATTGGCCCGGGTATGGTTGGCATCGAAAATGGACGACAGCGGGTTGTGGTTGAAATCGCAGGAAACCAATGGCAAGGCGTTGTAGCCCAATACCTTGGAATGCTTGCTGGCTTCAAGGAACAGCTGGTTGACCTGCTCGGCGGTGGCCTCGCGCTTGAGGTTGACGGTGAGGTCCACCAGCGACACGTTGATGACCGGTACCCGCACCGCCATGCCGGTCAATTTGCCGGCCAGCTCTGGCAGCACCAGGCCGACGGCCTCGGCGGCGCCAGTCTTGCTCGGGATCATCGACTGGGTGGCCGAACGCGCGCGATATGGGTCGCTGTGGTACATGTCGGTCAGCACCTGGTCATTGGTGTAGGCGTGAATGGTGGTCATCAGGCCTTGTTCGATGCCGAACTCGCGGTGCAGCACCTGGGCGATCGGCGCCAGGCAGTTGGTGGTGCAGGAGGCATTGGAAATGACCTGGTGCGAGGCCCGCAGGATGTCGTGGTTGACCCCGTACACCACGGTGGCATCGGCACCCTTGGCGGGTGCCGAGACAATCACCTTGCCCGCCCCGGCGGCCAGGTGTGCAGCGGCCTTGGCGCGGTCGGTGAATAGCCCGGTGCACTCGAACACCACGTCGATCGCCTCGGCCTTCCAGGGCAGCTCGGCCGGGTTGCGGATGGCACTGACCGCGATTCGGTCACCATTGACCGTCAGGCTCTCGTGGTCGGCCTCGACACTGGCGTCGAAGGTGCCGTGCACACTGTCGTACTTGAGCAGGTGGGCATTCATGGCGCTGTCGCCCAGGTCGTTGATGGCGACGACCTGCAGGTCCTGGCGGTAGCCTTGGGTATACAGTGCGCGCAGGACGTTGCGCCCGATGCGGCCGAATCCATTGATGGCGATGCGAAGGGTCATGGCAGTACCTCTGGCAGTCCGAGTGAAACCTGTGGCACAAAGGAGCTTCACTGAAACGGTTTTGTTGTTGGAATTACAAGATTATTCACTGGCCGATAGAAAACAAGCCTTTTTAGTGGCAGTATTTTGTTTAAACATACAACGAGTGGTTGGGCGACGTGCCTCCACCGATGCAGCGGGCTCCTCACCTTGAGCCTAGGCCGCAATCGTTTGGAGGGGAAATGCCCGGTAAACCGCCCTTACAATTAGCCTGGAGTCCAGTACATGCATCCGCGCATCCTTGAGGTCACCCAGCGGCTGGTCGAACGCAGCCGTGCCACCCGCGAACGTTACCTGCAGCTGATTCGCGGCGCGGCCAGTGAAGGCCCCATGCGTGCCAGCCTGCAGTGCGCCAACTTCGCCCACGGCGTGGCCGGTTGCGGCAGCGAAGACAAGCAGACGCTGCGCCTGATGAACGCGGCCAACGTGGCTATCGTCTCGGCCTACAACGACATGTTGTCCGCCCACCAGCCATACCTGCATTTCCCCGAGCAAATCAAGCAGGCCCTGCGTGAGGTCGGCTCGGTCGGCCAGTTCGCCGGTGGCGTGCCGGCCATGTGCGACGGTGTGACCCAGGGCGAGCCGGGCATGGAACTGGCCATCGCCAGCCGCGAAGTGATCGCCATGTCCACGGCTGTCGCGCTGTCGCACAACATGTTCGACGCCTCGCTGATGCTGGGCATATGCGACAAGATCGTTCCTGGCCTGATGATGGGCGCGCTGCGTTTCGGCCACTTGCCGACCATTTTCGTACCGGGTGGGCCAATGGTGTCCGGCATTTCCAACAAGCAGAAGGCCGACGTGCGCCAGCGCTATGCCGAAGGCAAGGCCAGCCGTGAGGAGCTGCTGGAGTCGGAGATGAATTCCTACCACAGCCCAGGCACCTGCACCTTCTACGGCACCGCCAATACCAACCAACTGGTGATGGAGGTAATGGGCCTGCACCTGCCGGGGGCTTCGTTCGTCAACCCGTACACACCGCTGCGCGACGCACTCACCGCCGAGGCTGCGCAGCAGGTGACACGCATGACCAAGGCCAGTGGCAGTTTCATGCCGCTGGGTGAAATCGTCGACGAAAAAGCGTTGGTCAACTCCATCGTCGCCCTGCACGCTACCGGCGGCTCGACCAACCACACCCTGCACATTCCAGCGATTGCCCAGGCTGCGGGTATCCAGCTGACCTGGCAGGACATGGCCGACCTTTCAGAAGTGGTGCCGACCCTGTCGCACGTCTACCCCAACGGCAAGGCCGACATCAACCACTTCCAGGCGGCTGGTGGCATGGCCTTCCTGATCCGCGAGCTGCTCGACGCCGGGCTGCTGCACGAGGATGTCAATACCGTGGCCGGCCACGGCTTGCGTCGCTACACCCAGGAACCGTTCCTCGACAACGGCAAGCTGGTGTGGCGCGAAGGGCCGCAGCAAAGCCTGGACGAGAGCATCCTGCGCCCGGTGGCGCGGCCGTTCTCCGCCGAAGGCGGCCTGCGGGTGATGGAGGGCAACCTGGGCCGTGGCGTGATGAAAGTGTCCGCCGTCGCCGCCGAACATCAGGTGGTCGAGGCCCCGGCGCGGGTGTTCCAGGACCAGCAGTCGCTGGCCGATGCGTTCAAGGCCGGTGAGCTTGAGCGTGACTTTGTCGCCGTGGTGCGCTTCCAGGGGCCACGTTGCAACGGCATGCCAGAGCTGCACAAGCTAACGCCATTCCTCGGTGTGCTGCAGGACCGTGGCTACAAGGTAGCGCTCGTTACAGACGGGCGTATGTCGGGTGCCTCGGGCAAGATCCCGGCGGCTATCCACGTTTGCCCCGAGGCTTACGACGGCGGCCCGCTGGCGCGTGTGCGCGATGGTGATATCGTGCGGGTCGATGGTGTCGAAGGTACCTTGCGGGTCATGGTCTCGGCCGAAGAGTTGGCCAGCCGCGATCTGCCGCCGGCGCCCCAGGGCAATGACCTGGGTTGCGGGCGCGAGCTGTTCGGCTTCATGCGCATGGCGTTCAGCCCGGCAGAGCAGGGCGCGAGTGCGTTCACTTCGGCCCTGGAGAACCTCAAATGAAAGACCTGCTGGTTGGCGACATCGGCGGCACCAATGCCCGTTTTGCGTTGTGGCGTGACAACCAGCTGCATGATGTGAAGGTTTTCGCCACTGCAGACTACACCAGCCCGGAGCAGGCCATCGAGGCTTACCTCGAAGGCCAGGGCATCGCCCGCGGTGGATTGGCGGCGGTATGCCTGGCGGTAGCTGGGCCGGTCGATGGCGACGAATTCCGCTTCACCAACAACCATTGGCGTCTGAGCCGCACCGCCTTCTGCAAGACCTTGCAGGTCGATCAGCTGTTGCTGATCAACGATTTCACTGCCATGGCGCTGGGCATGACTCGCCTGCGCGAAGGGGAGTTCCGCGAAGTGTGCCCCGGCCAGGCCGACCCTGCGCGGCCGGCGCTGGTGATCGGGCCAGGGACAGGCCTGGGTGTGGGCTCGCTGCTGCGCCTTGGTGAGCAGCACTGGCAAGCCCTGCCAGGTGAAGGCGGGCATGTTGACCTGCCGGTGGGCAATGCCCGCGAAGCGGCGATCCACCAACACATCCATGGGCAGATCGGCCATGTCAGCGCCGAGACCGTGCTCAGTGGGGGTGGCCTGGTGCGGTTGTACCAGGCGATCTGCGCACTGGACGGCGACACCCCCAGGCACAAGACCCCGGCGCAGGTCACCGATGCCGCACTGGGCTGCGAGCCTCGAGCGCTGGCGGTGGTCGAGCAGTTCTGCCGGTTTCTTGGGCGCGTGGCGGGTAACAATGTGCTGACGCTGGGCGCGCGAGGTGGGGTCTATATCGTCGGCGGCGTGATTCCGCGCTTTGCCGAGTTGTTCCTGCGTAGCGGGTTTGCCGCCAGTTTTGCCGACAAGGGTTGTATGAGTGGTTATTTTGCTGGCGTGCCGGTGTGGCTGGTGACGGCCGAGTTTTCCGGGTTGCTGGGAGCCGGGGTGGCCTTGCAGCAGGCTTTGGATCATAGCTAGGCGTAAGGGGGCCGCTGCGCGGCCCATCGCGACGCAAGGCCGCTCCTACAGGGATCGCGCAGTGTGTAGGAGCGGCCTTGTGTCGCGATGGGCTGCAAAGCAGCCCCAGAAGGCAACACCCAACAGCAGGCAAAAGATCTGCAAACAACAAGAGGAAGGACCACCTTGAGCACTGCCGGCAAATCGATCCTGATGGTCGACGACGACCAGGAAATCCGCGAACTGCTGCAAACCTACCTGAGTCGCTCCGGCTTTCAGGTGCATGCCGAAGCCGACGGCAAAGGCTTTCGCCGTGCGCTGGAAAGCACGCCCTGCGACCTGGTCATCCTCGATGTCATGCTGCCCGACGAAGACGGCTTCAGCCTGTGCCGCTGGGTACGCCAGCACCCGCGCCAGGCGCGCGTGCCGATCATCATGCTCACCGCCAGCTCCGACGAGGCCGACCGGGTCATTGGCCTGGAACTGGGCGCCGACGACTACCTGGGCAAACCGTTCAGCCCCCGTGAACTGCAAGCGCGAATCAAGGCCCTGCTGCGTCGCGCCGAATTCGGCCAGGCGGCGCCGGGCAGTGCGGTGCTGGCCTTCGATGACTGGCGCCTGGACACGGTCAGCCACCGCCTGTTCCATCACGACGGTGAAGAGGTGATTCTTTCTGGCGCCGACTTTGCCCTGCTCAAGCTGTTTCTCGACCATCCGCAGCAGATTCTCGACCGCGACACCATCGGCAACGCCACCCGTGGTCGCGAGCCGATGCCGCTGGACCGCATCGTCGACATGGCGGTCAGCCGCTTGCGCCAGCGCCTGCGTGATACCGACAAGCCACCCCGGCTGATCCGCACGGTACGCGGCAGTGGCTACCTGTTGGCGGCGCATGTCTGCAGTGCGCCCTGAGCGGCGCTGGCGCCTGCTGCCGCGCTCATTGCTGGGGCGTATGCTGCTGCTGACCTTGTTGGTTGTGCTGCTGGCCCAGGGCCTGTCGAGCATCATCTGGGTTGCCCAACTGCGGGCCAGCCAGTTGCAGGGCCTGCGCGCCAGTGCCAGCAGCCTGGCCCACTCGATGAGCGCCAGTGTCAGTTACTTCCGCTCGCTGCCGGTGGCCTATCGGCCGATGGTGCTCGACCAGTTGCGCAGCATGGGTGGCACGCGCTTTTTCGTGTCGCTCAACGCCAAGCCGCTGGACATGCCGGTATTGCCCATTACCCCACGCAAGCAGGCGGTGATCGATGTGTTCCAGCAGGTGCTGCACGAGCGCCTAGGGTCGCAGATGGACATTTCCGTGGAGTTCGTCGCCCCCGACGACCTGCGTATCTTCAACAGCGGCCTTAAGCTAGACGAGCTGCCACGTTCTTGGGCGCATTACTCGTTGACCCTGGAGCCGCTCAACCCGCCGGTGCTGGTGACGCAGATTCGCCTGGGCGAGGGTGAGTGGCTGTACATCGCTTCGCTGCTGCCTGAACCCTATACCAGCCTGGAGGCCGAGCGCCTGCCACGGCAGCAGATCGGTTTCATCGTACTCACCACGGCCTTGCTGTTGTTGTTCATCGGCCTGCTGGTGCACTGGCAGAGCTGGCCGCTCAAGCGCCTGGCGCGGGCCGCACGGGAGATGTCGCTGGGCGCCGATGTGGCGCCGGTGGCGGAAGGCGGGGGTAGCGAAGTGGTCGAGGTTAGCCGGGCATTCAACAGCATGCGTGAGCGCATCAGCCGCTACCTGACCGAACGCAGCCAGCTGTTCAGCGCCATCTCCCATGACTTGCGCACGCCAATCACCCGCCTGCGCCTGCGTGTCGAACTGCTGGAGGACGAGCGCCTGCAGGCCAAGTTCAGCCAGGACCTGGACGAACTGGAGCTGCTGGTCAAAGGCGCCTTGCAGTGCGTGAAGGACACCGATATCCACGAGAACATAGAGCCGGTCGACCTCAATCAGGTGCTGGAGATTCTGGCAGAGCCGTATCTGCGTGATGGCCGTATCACGGTCGACGGCCGGGCGCTGGCGCCTTACCCAGGCAAGCCGCTGGCGTTGCGACGCTGCATCGGCAACCTGATCGACAACGCCATCAAGTATGGCGAGCGGGCGCGGCTGCGCATCATCGACAGTGCCGAGGGCTTTGTGCTGCAGGTGGACGACCAGGGGCCGGGCGTACCGCAGCAGCAGCTGGAGCAGGTGTTCGAGCCGCATTTCCGGCTGGCAGGGCAGCAGCAGGGCTATGGGCTGGGGTTGGGGATTGCGCGCAATATCGCCCACAGCCATGGGGGCGAGGTGAGTTTGCTGAATCTGCGAGAGGGTGGGTTGCGGGTGACGTTGTACCTGCCACGGGGCGTGGAGTGAAACGCTGCGTTACCTGTACCGGCAATGTAACCAAACGATGACATTCATGCATCGCTTCGTTACCCGGCGCGGCGGGCGTGCTGTTTAGACTCCATGCAACGCAAGCGATCGACTTGCACGGCATAACAACAAGAAAGGTGTTTCGATGAATTCCACGCTCCGTCTCGCTGCCGCAATCTCCCTGGCTTCCTTAGTCCCGCTCAGTGCCCAGGCTGCCGAACCCAAAGGCAGTGTCGAGGTGGTGCACTGGTGGACCTCTGGTGGTGAAAAGGCGGCCGTCGATGTGCTCAAGGCCCAGGTCGAGAAAGACGGCTTCACGTGGAAGGATGGCGCTGTCGCCGGCGG
Organism: Pseudomonas sp. NBRC 111132; assembly: GCF_001320565.1. Classification (NCBI taxonomy): domain Bacteria; kingdom Pseudomonadati; phylum Pseudomonadota; class Gammaproteobacteria; order Pseudomonadales; family Pseudomonadaceae; genus Pseudomonas; species Pseudomonas sp. NBRC 111132. The sequence goes on along the minus strand of NZ_BCBI01000068.1, from coordinate 1,034 downwards.
TGGCGGCGCCACGGCCATGACCGTGCTCAAGAGCCGCGCCGTAGCGGGCAACCCGCCGGGTGTCGCACAAATCAAAGGGCCAGATATCCAGGACTGGGCGGCCACCGGTTTGCTCGACGGCGAAGTGCTCAAGGATGTGGCCAAGCAAGAGCAGTGGGACACCTTGCTCGACAAGAAGGTCGCTGACAACGTGAAGTATGACGGTGACTATGTTGCCGTACCGGTAAACATCCACCGTACCAACTGGCTCTGGATCAACCCAGAAGTCTTCAAGAAGGCCGGCATCGACAAGGCGCCGGCCACGCTCGATGAATTCTATGCCGCTGCCGAAAAGCTCAAGGCCGCTGGCTTCATCCCGCTCGCCCATGGCGGCCAACCGTGGCAGGACAGCACCGTGTTTGAAAGCGTGGTGCTCTCGGTGATGGGCGCGCAGGGTTACAAAAAGGCCATGGTCGACCTCGACAATGCGGCCCTGACCGGCCCGGACATGGTCAAGGCGCTGGCCGAGCTGAAAAAGGTCGCCAACTACATGGACCCGGATGGCAAAGGCCAGGACTGGAACCTGGAGGCGGCCAAGGTCATCAACGGCAAGGCCGGCATGCAGATCATGGGCGACTGGGCCAAGAGCGAATGGACCTTGGCGAAGAAGACCGCCGGCAAGGACTACCAGTGCGTGCCGTTCCCGGGTACCGACAAGGCCTTCCTCTACAACATCGATTCGCTGGTGGTGTTCAAGCAGAACAACGCAGGCACTTCTGCCGGCCAGCAGGACATTGCCCGCAAGGTGATGGGTGAGGACTTCCAGAAAGTCTTCAGCACCAACAAAGGGTCGATCCCGGTGCGCAACGACATGCTGGCCGACATGGCCAAGTATGGCTTCGATGCTTGCGCGCAGCGCTCTGCCAGTGACTTCCTGGCCGATGCCAAGAATGGCGGCCTGCAGCCGAGCATGGCGCACAACATGGCCACCACGCTGGCCGTGCAGGGTGCGTTCTTCGATGTAGTGACCAACTACATCAACGATCCCAAGGCCG
>NZ_BCBI01000067.1:0-30974 GCF_001320565.1 Pseudomonas sp. NBRC 111132 | reverse complement strand
GATCAAGATCAAGATCAAGATCAAGATCAAGATCAAAACATGTACGATGCGGCGGTTGTATTTACTTGTTGTTGATGCACTGCGACTGCGCGCTGTAGCGAATGGTCTGCAAGCGCCCCTGGCTGTCTTCGAAAGTCATCAGCTTCGGCGTTACGGTGCAGGTTCGTGGGTCACCGGACTGTCGCACGACACTGGCGATATCCAGTTTCATGCCGTAGCGATAGTCCTCGACCGTTGGCATCGGCTTGCCCGCCTTGGCCGCATACGCCAAAACCGCCTGCTGGTGTTCAGCCAGCTGCTGCTCGGTACGGTCATCGGAAAAGGCCAGCGCCTGGCCAGTCAGCACTAGCAGCAATGCGCCGCCAGAAAATAAGGCTTTCATCCTCGAACCTCTGTAGGTCAGTCATCTCGGCACTCAGGCTATCGATGGCCAACCCACAGGGGCATGACGGCAAACTTACATTTCAGAAAGGGACGCTCAGGTCGCCACCTGGTAGCACGGTACGTACGCCGCGCCGCCGGGCAATTTCATGCGGTGCTGGTCGACGAACGCCTGCAGCAGCCGGCCCAGTGGGTCCAGCACGGCACTGTCGCCGTGAATCTGATAGGGCCCGTGTTCCTCGATCAGGCGGATGCCTTTGTCCTTGACGTTGCCGGCGACGATGCCAGAAAACGCCCGACGCAGGTTGGCTGCCAGCTCATGGGGCGGTAGCGCGCGGCGTAGGTCCAGTTCGGCCATGGCTTGGTGGGTCGGATCGAACGGGCGCTGGAAGCTCTCCTCGATCTTCAGCAACCAGTTGAAGTGGAAGGCATCGTTGCGCTCGCGGCGGAACTGCTTCACCGCCTTGAGCCCTTCGACCATGTGCCGGGAGACTTCCGCCGGGTCGTCGATGATGATCTCGTACAGGCGGTGCGCTGCTTCACCCAGGGTGGCGCCGACGAAGGCGTGCAGCTGTTGCAGGTACGGCTCGGCACTGCGCGGGCCGGTGAGAACCACAGGGAAGGGCAGGCCTTGGTTGTCCGGGTGCATGAGGATGCCCAGCAGGTAGAGGAACTCCTCTGCCGTACCGGCACCGCCGGGGAAGATGATGATGCCATGGCCGACACGCACGAAGGCTTCCAGGCGCTTCTCGATGTCCGGCAGGATCACCAGTTCGTTTACGATCGGGTTGGGTGCCTCGGCGGCGATGATGCCTGGCTCGGTCAGGCCCAGGTAGCGGCTGCCGTGCATGCGTTGCTTGGCGTGGGCGATGGTGGCGCCTTTCATCGGCCCCTTCATCACGCCAGGGCCGCAGCCGGTGCACACATCCAGCTTGCGCAGGCCCAGCTCGTGGCCGACCTTCTTGGTGTACTGGTATTCCTCGGTGCTGATCGAGTGGCCGCCCCAGCACACCACCATCTTCGGCTCCACGCCCGGGCGCAGGGTGCGCGCGTTGCGCAGCAGGTGGAACACGTAATCGGTGATGCCCTGGGAGCTTTCCAGATCGATGCGCTGGCTGGCCAGCTCGCTTTCGGTGTAGACGATGTCGCGCAGGGCGCTGAACAGCATTTCGCGGGTGCTGGCGATCATTTCGCCATCGACGAAGGCATCGGCCGGCGCATTGAGCAGCTCCAGGCGCACGCCACGGTCTTGTTGGTGGATCCTGACCTCGAAGTCCTTGTAAGCCTCAAGGATGGTCTTGGCATTGTCGACATGGGCGCCGGTGTTGAGGATGGCCAGGGCGCACTGGCGGAACAGGGTGTAAAGGCTACCGGTACCGACTTCACTCAGTTGCTGCACTTCACGTTGTGACAGCGTTTCCAGGCTGCCTTTGGGGCTGACGGATGCATTGATGACATTGCGTTGAGGCATCTAAGTCTTTCCTGTGCGGGTAAAACATCCTTCTTTGACAACACCATACCGAGAAATGTGGACGGCAACGAGGGGGGCGTGGAAAAAGCTTGAAACCGAGTCGCCTGCAAAGCGGGCGACTCGGTCTTGAATCATCCCAACAGCTTCTGCACACCGAGGGTAATCGCCAAACCACCCCCGACCAGCCACAGGTTAAGAATCGCCCCGGTAGCCAGCGCCTTTGGCCCGGCCTGGCGGATCTGGCTGAAGCGCGTCTCCATCCCCAGCGCGGTCATGGCCATGGTCAAGGCAAAGGTGTCCAGGCTGTTCACCGCCTGGGTCACGCTGCCGGGCAGCACCTGCAGCGAATTGACCAGCACCAGGGCAAGAAAGCCGAAGGCGAACCAAGGCATGGCGATGCGCCCGTTGCCCTGCGCCAGGCCGGCCTGGCGCGACCGGCTGATCCACAGGCCCACCACCAACAGCACCGGCACCAGCAGCATGACCCGGGTCATCTTGACGATGGTGGCGATGTGCGTGGCCTCGGGGCTGACGTTGCTGGCCGCGCCGACCACCTGCGCCACTTCGTGGATGGTGCCGCCCAGCAAAAGCCCGGCGCCCATGGTGTCAAGGTGCAGCCAGCCGGCGTTGATCGCCAGTGGGTAAAGGAACATCGACAAGGTACCGAACAGCACCACGCTACCGACCGCCATGGCGCTTTTATGCGGGGCGCTGCGCAGCGCCGATTCGAATGCCAGCACGGCGGCAGCGCCGCAGATGGCGCTGCCGGCGGCGGTCAGCAAGGCAGTATCGCGGTCCAGCTTGAATACTTTCATGCCGCACCACAGGCCGATCAGCAGGGTGCTGGACACCACCAGCACCGACACGATGAGCCCCGACCAGCCGACCTCGGCAATTTCCTGCAGGCTTACCCGCAGGCCGAAGAATGCCACGGCGATGCGCAACAGGCCGCGAGCGGAAAAGTTGATACCAGCCGCCCAGCTTGCCGGTACACCGTCACGCAGCGCGTTGCCATACAGTGCACCGGCGACGATACCGACGATCAATGGGCTGATGCCCAGGTTGGCGATGGCGGGCAGGGCAGCCAGTTGAGTGACTGCAAGCGCGAACAGCGCGACGAACAGGATGCCATTGAGCCGCCCTCGGGTAGAGAGGGTAGGGGCAAAGGCAGGGTTGGACGGAACCGTGGCCATGTGAGTCCTCCGGAAAGTGTTTCGACAAGGCCTACGTTAATCTGGTTATAAGCTTATAAAAAATCGTAATTTAGGATGGCAAATATCCGAATAGCTGATATTTTTAATTCATGACCCCAGAACAGCTGATAACGTTCGCCACCGTTGCCGAGCACGGCAACATCAGCCATGCAGCCCAGGCCTTGCACTTGTCGCAGCCGGCGGTGTCCGGCCAGCTCAAGCTGTTGCAGGAGGCGTTTGGCGAGCCGCTGTATCAGCGTGCCGGCCGTGGTGTGCGGTTGACGGCAGCCGGCGAGCAGTTGCTGGCCCATGCCGAGCGCCTGCGCGAGACCTTCCGCCAGGCCCGGGCATTGCGCGAGGCCATGCGTGGCCTGGAGCGCGGTACCTTGCGTATCGGTGCCAGTACCACACCCGCCAGCTACCTGCTGCCTTACCTGATTGCCGACTTCCATGCCCGCCACCCGGAGGTGCTGGTGACGACATCGCACGGCAACACGGCGGAAATCGTCGCTGCGCTGGACAGTGTCGACATCGCCCTGATCGAAGGGCCGCCCGGGCAGGAGTTGCCCTTGGGCACGGCAGTGACGGCCTGGCGGGAGGACGAGATCGTTGCCATCGTGCCCAGTGGTCATCCGCTGGCTGGCAGTGACCAGCAGGCCTTGGCGTCGCTGGGTGCCTACCCGTTGGTGCTGCGCGAGAGCGGCTCGGGGGTGCGGCAGATCGTCGAGCGGGCATTTGCCCGTGATGGTGTAGCGATGCGCGTAGCGCTGGAGATTGCCGGGGTGGAAGGGGTGAAGGAGGCGGTGCGTGCGGGGATGGGCGTTGGTTTTGTGTCGGCGATGTCCATCCGCCATGAGGATGGGGCGCTGCACAGGTTGCAGGTGGCGCCCCAGGCACTGGTGCGGCGGTTTTCCATACTGGTGCCGCATGCGGCTACACCGTCGCGGGCGGCTTCGCGGTTCCTTGAATTGTGTGTTGATATGCAAGGGGCAGGAGCGGGTGAAGTCCATTCACCTTGAAGATGTTTCTGTAGCCGGTGGGAGACGTGCAGCCAGTTGCCGAAGTCTGCTACCTGATAGCGCCAGCACGAGGGTCGATATAACCAAGTAACCTGTCAAAAACGCCAGTGTTCAAAGCCCCCGTATCTATTTAAGGTGAAGGCATTCGATGCTTGAAATCTGGAGTAGTCTAGATGAGATGCAACCTTCGAAATGCTGGTATCCAGAATCGCCCGACTTATGGTCAATCCTATACACCTTACGGCTTTTCCGGTAAATCACAATATTCGCCCATTGTCGGATTCGCCGGCCAGTGGTTTGACACGATAAGTGGCTTGTATCCGCTAGGAAATGGTCGGCGTCTGTACAGCCCTTCAATCTGCCGTTTTACCCGTCCTGATTTTTTAAGCCCGTTTGGTGGCGGGGGGATAAATGCGTATGCCTATTGCTCTGGTGATCCTATGAATTATGTTGATCCTTCTGGGTCTTCCAGGAATACGTCCAGGGGGCACGTGAACCCTCAAACGACCTTGGATATCAATATTTTGCAAAAGGAGGGTTTTCCATCAAGCTTGCACCCACAGCTTTTGCATTTCCGGAAAGTGGCGAAGGGAATACATCGAGGGCCGATGGAAAAGAATGTCGTAGTTGCACGGTTATATAAGCATGACGCTCCGCACTATGCGTACACTCGATGGGACCTAAAATACAATTTTGCAACCAATGGGTTTGCAGCGGATTTTGTGGCTGGTAGCCCCATTTTTCATTTGCCGGTTGGTCACTATGAGGCGAAGCTGAATATTTTTGTCTTGGGCGTGGGACCTTTCAAACCCGCACGAGGGCTCGGAAATTCTAAATCTTACGAAGTCCGTAAAAGAGATCTTAAGGGTTTCTCTCTTCCTGCTGCTCAGCACGAGAGACCGCAGCTTGCAGGGGCAGCGTGGCCTGAAGTAGCTAAAGCAATGTGGGATGTGCGTTTCCAAAGGGAGATTGACCGGTTTGATGAGATGCTTGAGCGCTATGGACCACCAAAAGCGCCCCCTTCTCCACCCCCTAGGCGACGCTAACTCCAGAAATAAGCCTTCTCGCTTTCGTTAAGCAGGCACGGCATGCGTTGAGCCACGCCCAGGACACACATTCAATGCGCGCAGCGACTGGTATCGCCTTGCGCCGCTGGCGCCTTTCGCGCTGCCGCCAGAAGGGTAGCCAGCACGATCAACGCGGCACCCGCCGCCATACGCAGGCTCGGCTGGTCACCAAACAACCACCAGGCACCCATGATCGCGTAAACCGGCTCCAGCGCGATGATCATGCCCGCCGTGCGCGCTTCCAGCCCTTTCAGGCTCCTGACGAACAGGAATTGCGACAGGCCGGTGCAGAACACCCCGAGCAGTGCCAGGTTGATCCAGTCGCTGCTGGCCAGGCTGGTGTTGCCCAGGTGGGTGAAGGCAAACGGCGCCACCAGTACGGCCACCACCACGTTTTGCCAGAAGGCTACCTGCATGGCATTCATGCTCGATGCATTGCGGCGGTTGGCTACGGTCAGCAAGGCGAACGCCAGGCCCGAGCCCAACCCCCAAAACAGGCCGAGGGTGCCTTTGTCGAGCAGGTCGAAGGTGGGTACTACCAGCACCAGGCCGGCCGTGACCATCAGCAACAGCACACCTTGTACCGCACCGATGCGCTGGCCGAACACGCCACGCTCGACCATGGCGATGAACGCCGGGAAGCTGGCGAAGCCCAGGGTGGCAACCGCTACGCCACCGACTTTCACGGCAATGAAGAAGGTCACCCAGTGGGTCGCCAGCAGGGCGCCGGTCAGGCCCAGCACTGGCAGGTTGCGCAGGGTCAGCGCATCGAGCAGGCGTGTCCCCTTGAGCCCGGCGACGAAGCCCAAGGCAATGAAGGCGAAGGTGGCGCGGCCGAAGGTGATGATGCTGGCATCGGCTTCTATCAGGTGACCGAGAATGCCGGTCAAGCCGAACAACACAGCGGCAATATGGGCAACGCACAGGGCGTTGCGGTGGCCGGTGGCAGCACCGGCTACGGGGATTGAAGTCGCGATCATGGCAGTCAAGTCTTCACAATGTGGCGCGCGCAAACACTCCCGGCTGGCGCGGCGCGGGTCTCTAATACTGGGAGTTTTATCGTTATGAGCCCGGACGAATTGCCCGGTGCAAAAAGGCGCCACAGCGTTGGAATTGTGAAGCGAGGCTGTTTTACTCGCGGTTACCACGTCGTCCAGCCCACGGCGCGGGGCTGGTCGATGTGTGTATTATTTTTGTATACAGGGTTTTGCAGCCGATTGCGGGCGACGTGTGCTTGTCTGATCGCGACATCGATGGTTGCCTTGCAGCGCCGTCCTACTCGTCGCCGTAGTTCATGATCGACAGCAGGCGAATCGGCACTTGCACCAGTTGCTCCGGGCCGTGCGGGGTTTCGCCGTCGAAGGTCAGGCTGTCGCCAGCGTGCATGTGGTAGAGCTGGTTGCCGTGGCGGTACACCAGTTCGCCTTCCAGCAAATGGAGGAACTCGGTGCCTGGGTGGGCGAAGGTCGGGAACTCTTCGCTGGCGTCGTCCATGCTCACCATGTAAGCCTCGAAGTGCTTCTTCGGCCCTCTGGCGTGATTGAGCAAATGGTAGGTGTGGCCCTTCTCGGTGCCACGGCGCACCACCTCCAGCCCTTCACCGGCTTTTACCAGCAGGGCATTGCCGTCGGGCTGATCATATTGGCTGAACAGCTTGGCCATCGGCATACCCAGCACGTCGCACAGGCGGCTTAGGGTGTCGAGGCTGGTGGATACCTGAGCATTCTCGATCTTGCTCAGCATGCCCTGGCTGATGCCGGCGATGCGCGCCACGTCGGCGAGCTTGAGGGACTGGGCCTGGCGCTGGCGCTTGATCTGCAGGCCCAGGTATTGCTCCAGGCGAAGGCGCGGTTGGGTTTCGGTCGACATCTAATGCCCTGCACGGTTTCAGTTCAAGAATAATATTTTCGCACTTGGAAAGTGCGAAATGCAGCGGCGTGGCCGCTTCTTTCCTCAGAAGAAAACGAGTTTCCCATAAATAGAGCATAAAAAGCTGCCTGGGTTTTGCCCAGCCTGTACTGGCGTCTTGGCGGGTACAGGCCTGGATAAAGAACGCTTTGGATAAGTTGGCAAGCTCGTTGCATTCCTGTGAGGAAAGTAATTTTCTCGTGCGGAATCATTGCCCCTTGCCCAGGAGTGTTCAACCCATGTTGCCAGCAGAAACCCAGCGCACGCTCGACCAACACGGCATCAAGTACGTGCTGGCGCAGTTCGTCGATATTCATGGCTCGGCGAAGACCAAATCGGTGCCGGTCTCCGGCCTGAAGATGGTCGCCGAAGAGGGCGCCGGTTTTGCCGGCTTCGCCATCTGCGGCATGGGCATGGAGCCACACGGACCGGACTTCATGGCCCGCGGCGACCTGACTACCTTGATTCCGGTGCCATGGCAGCCGGGTTATGGCCGCGTGGTATGCGTGGGCCATGTAAACGGCCAGCCGTGGCCCTACGACAGCCGTCACGTGTTGCAACAGCAGGTGCAGCGCCTGGCCGAAAAGGGGTGGACGCTGAACACCGGCCTTGAGCCCGAGTTCAGCCTGTTTCGCCGCGACGAGGGTGGCAAGCTGCAACTGGTGGATGCCTCCGACAACCTCGACAAGCCGTGTTACGACTACAAGGGCCTGTCACGCTCGCGGCTGTTCCTCGAGCGCCTGACCGAGGCGTTGCAACCGGTGGGTTTCGACATCTACCAGATCGACCACGAGGACGCCAACGGCCAGTTCGAGATCAACTACACCTACAGTGACGCCATGGAGTCGGCCGACCGTTTCACCTTCTTCCGCATGGCCGCCGGCGAGATCGCCAACGACCTGGGGATGATCTGCTCGTTCATGCCCAAGCCCGACCCCAAGCGCGCTGGTAATGGCATGCACTTTCATCTGTCGCTGGCCAGCAGCACCAACAAGAACCTGTTCCACGACCCGTCCGACAGCAGCGGCATGGGCCTGTCGAAGCTGGCCTACCACTTTGCTGCAGGGCTGCTGGCCCACGGCCCGGCGTTGTGTGCCTTCGCGGCGCCAACGGTCAACTCCTACAAGCGTCTGGTGGTGGGGCGCTCGTTGTCGGGTTCGACGTGGGCCCCGGCCTTCGTAGCCTGGGGGGCCAACAACCGCTCGGCGATGGTGCGCATTCCTTATGGTCGCCTGGAATTCCGCTTGCCGGACGCCGGTTGCAACCCGTACCTGGTCACCGCTGCAATCATTGCCGCCGGCCTCGATGGCATCGACCGCCAGTTGGAGCCAGGCGAGATGTGCAATGAAAACCTCTACAACCTGAGCCTTGAAGACATTGCCGCGCGCGGCATCAAAACCCTGCCGCAATCGCTGAAGGAAGCCGTTGACGCACTTCAAGCCGACCCGCTGTTCCGCGAGGTGCTGGGCGCCGAGATCGTCGACGAGTTCATCAAGCTCAAGCGCATGGAGTGGGTGGAGTACTGCCGGCACGTTTCCGACTGGGAAATCCAGCGCTACACCGAATTCTTCTGACCGCCCCCAATCCCTTGGGCGGCCAGCAGCAAAGCGGTCGCCCACTGCCTAGTAAGGAGCATCACCATGTGTGGAATCGTAGGTCTGTACCTGAAAAAGCCCGAGCTGCACGCCCAGCTTGGCAAGCTCTTCGAGCCCATGCTCGAAGCCATGACCGACCGTGGCCCGGACAGCGCCGGCTTTGCCATCTATGGCGACGAGGTGGCCGATGGCTGGGTCAAGTTGACCCTGCAGGCCGCTGACATCGACTACCCCTGGGCAACCCTGATGGGCCAGTTGGAAGGCCGCCTGGGCTGCTCGCTGAACGGGTTCCAGAACGCCAGCGCTGCTGTGCTCAAAGTGCACACCGATGAAGCCACCGCCCGTGCCGCGTTGGCCGAGCTGGCGCCCGACGTGCGCATCATGAGCGCCGGGCAGAGCATCGAAATTCTCAAGGGCATGGGGTTGCCGGCAGAAATTTCCAGCCGCTTCGGCCTGGCCGCGATGAAGGGCAGCCACATCATCGGCCATACCCGCATGGCCACCGAAAGCGCCGTGACCATGGAAGGCAGCCACCCATTCTCTACCGGTGCCGACCTGTGCCTGGTGCACAACGGTTCGTTGTCCAACCACTTTCGCCTGCGCCAGAAACTCAAGCGCGAAGGCATCAGCTTCGAGACCGACAACGACACCGAAGTGGCCGCCGGCTACCTGACCTGGCGCCTGCAACAGGGGGACAGCCTGGCCCAGGCCCTGGATGGCGCGCTGGAAGACCTGGACGGCTTCTTCACGTTCGCCATCGGCACCCGCAACGGCTTTGCCGTGATCCGCGACCCGATTGCCTGCAAGCCTGCGGTGCTGGCCGAGACCGACGATTACGTGGCCATGGCTTCGGAATACCAGGCGCTGGCCAGCTTGCCTGGCATCGAGCACGCAAAGGTCTGGGAGCCGGCGCCGGCCACTTTGTACGTCTGGGAGCGCGAAAGCGCCTGACTTGCCATCGAACCCCTGGAGAACCTCATGAAAACGATCGACCTTTCCAACACTGCGGTGCGCGTGCTCAACCAGTCCCTGCATGGCGAGGTGCAAGACCAGGAATGGCGGGTTACCCACCCGGACGGCAAACACAACCTGGCCGTGGGCATCAACGCTGCCGTGGCCGTGGATATCGAAGGCCACGCTGGCTACTACTGCGCCGGCATGAACCAGCAGGCCAGCGTCACCGTGCATGGCAATGTCGGTGTGGGGGTGGCCGAGAACATGATGTCTGGCTCGGTGCGGGTCAAAGGTAGTGCTTCCCAGGCCGCCGGTGCTACCGCCCATGGTGGGTTGCTGGTGATCGAGGGTGACGCCGGTGCCCGTTGCGGCATTTCCATGAAGGGCGTGGACATCGTGGTGGGCGGCAGCATCGGCCACATGAGCTGCTTCATGGGCCAGGCCGGGCGCCTGGTGGTCTGCGGCGATGCCGGCGATGCACTGGGCGATTCGCTGTACGAGGTACGTATCTACGTCAAGGGCGCGGTGCAGTCGCTGGGCTCGGACTGCATTGAAAAAGAGATGCGCGCCGAACACCTGCAAGAGCTGCAGGAACTGCTGAACAAGGCCGGCCTGGACCATAAGGCTGCCGATTTCAAACGCTACGGCTCGGCCCGCCAGCTGTACAACTTCAAAGTCGACAACGCCAGCGCATATTGATCCAGGAGCATTCCAATGAGCGAGCAATTTCCCCCGGTACTGCGTGAGTCGGCCACTTTCGATCGCCTGACCATCCAGGAAATCCAGCGTGCTGCCGAAACCGGCATCTACGACATCCGCGGCGGTGGTACCAAGCGCCGCGTGCCCCACTTCGACGACCTGCTGCTGCTGGGGGCCAGCGTGTCGCGCTACCCGCTGGAAGGCTACCGCGAGAAATGCGGCACTGATGTGGTGCTGGGCAACCGCTTTGCGAAAAAACCGATTCACCTGAAAATCCCAGTGACCATCGCCGGCATGAGTTTCGGCGCGCTGTCGGCCAACGCCAAGGAAGCGCTGGGCCGTGGTGCGACCATCGCTGGCACCAGCACCACCACTGGCGACGGCGGCATGACCCCGGAAGAGCGCGGCCAGTCGCAGCACCTGGTGTATCAGTACCTGCCATCGCGCTACGGCATGAACCCCGACGACTTGCGCAAGGCCGACGCCATCGAGATCGTCCTCGGCCAGGGCGCCAAGCCGGGCGGTGGCGGCATGCTGCTGGGCATGAAAGTGACCGAGCGAGTGGCCGGCATGCGCACCTTGCCGGTCGGCGTCGACCAGCGCAGTGCCTGCCGCCATCCGGACTGGACCGGCCCGGACGACCTGGCGATCAAGATTGCCGAGATTCGTGAGATCACCGACTGGGAAAAGCCGATCTACGTGAAAATCGGTGCTAGCCGCCCGTACTACGACGTCAAGCTGGCGGTTAAGGCGGGTGCTGATGTGATCGTGCTCGATGGCATGCAGGGCGGTACCGCAGCGACTCAGGAAGTGTTCATCGAGCATGTCGGCATCCCGATTCTGCCGGCCATCCCGCAGGCGGTGCAGGCGCTGCAGGAAATGGGCATGCACCGCAAGGTACAGCTGATTGTCTCGGGGGGCATTCGCAACGGTGCCGACGTGGCCAAGGCCATGGCTTTGGGGGCCGATGCGGTGGCTATTGGCACGGCGGCATTGATCGCCTTGGGTGACAACCATCCGCGTCTGGACAGTGAGCTGAAGAAGATTGGCTCGGCCGCCGGCTTCTATGATGACTGGCAGAACGGCCGCGACCCGGCCGGCATCACCACCCAGGACCCCGAGCTGGCCAAGCGCCTGAACCCGGAAGAGGCGGGGCGCCGGCTGGCGAACTACCTGCGGGTGCTGGTGCTGGAGGCGCAGACCATGGCGCGGGCGTGTGGCAAGTCGCACCTGCACAACCTAGACCCGGAGGACCTGGTGGCGTTGACCGTGGAGGCTGCGGCGATGGCGCGGGTGCCGTTGGCGGGGACTGCCTGGGTGCCAGGGCAGGCGCAGTATTGAGTTGAGCATCGGGGGCCGCTTTGCGGCCCATTCGCGACACAAGGCCGCTCCTACACGGTCCCTTGTAGGAGCGGCCTTGTGTCGCGATGGGCTGCACAGCAGCCCCAAAGCCACCCACCATTCCCACAGGAGTGACGTCATGAAGCACCTCACCCTCGCTGTAATGTTTGTAGCCCTGGCCACCCAGGCCACTGCCGCCGAAACCACCCTGGACACCGGCAACACCGCCTGGATGATCTGCGCCGCGATGTTCGTGCTGATGATGTGCATCCCCGGCCTGGCGATGTTTTACGGCGGCATGGTGCGGGCCAAGAACTTTCTTTCTGTGTTCACCCAGCTGTTCGCCGTGGCCGGCGTTATCGGCATTATCTGGGTGCTGTTCGGCTACAGTCTGGTGGTCGATACCACCGGCATGGTCGAGGGCCAGCTCACCTTCAACAGTTTCATCGGCGGGTTGGACAAGGCGCTGATGCTGGATATCGGCCATGACAGCCTGGTCGGCACCATCCCCGAAGGTGTGTTTGCGGTGTTTCAGCTGACGTTCGCCATCATCACCCCAGCGCTGATTGCCGGTGGTTTTGCAGAGCGCATGAAGTTCACCGCCTCGTTGCTGTTCATGGCGGCGTGGTTCGTGCTGGTGTATGCACCTATTGCCCATATGGTATGGGGCGGGCCGGGGGCACTGATGGTCAACTGGGGGGTGCTGGACTTCGCCGGCGGCACTGCGGTGCACATCAATTCCGGCGTGGCGGCCTTGGCGGCGGCGTTGATGCTGGGCAAGCGCAAGGGCTACCCGCAGGTGGCCATGCCGCCGCATAACCTGGGTTTTACTCTGGTGGGCGCGGGGTTGTTGTGGGTGGGCTGGTTCGGCTTCAACGTTGGGTCGGGGCTTGCCGCGAACCAGGGGGCAGGGGTGGTGATGCTGGCGACCATGGTGGCGGCCTGCGCGGGGATTGTCGGTTGGTTGCTGACCGAGAAGGTGATGCATGGTCGACCGACTGCCTTGGGTGCTGCGTCGGGGGCACTGGCGGGGCTGGTGGGTATTACACCGGCCTGCGCATTCGTCGGGCCGCTGGGGGCACTGGTGATCGGTGTGTTGACCGGGGCCATCTGCTTCTTTGCCGTGACCCGGCTCAAGCAGGCGCTAGGGTATGACGACAGCCTTGATGTGTTCGGGCTGCATGGTGTGGGTGGGATGGTCGGGGCGATTCTGACCGGTGTGTTTGCCGCGCCGGCACTGGGTGGCTATGTGGAAGGCGCATCGCCCATTGGGCAAGCACTGGTGCAGTTGAAGGGTGTGGCGTTCACCTTCGTTTACTGCTTCGTGGTGAGCTGGGTAATTCTCGCGGCCATCAAGCTGACCATCGGGTTGCGGGCCAGCCGAGAGGAAGAAGAGCAAGGGCTGGACCTGGCGGAGCACAATGAGCGCGCTTATAACCTTTGACAACACGTTGTGCCTGCCGGCCCCTTCGTGGTTTTACCCGCGAAGGGGCCGGTGCAGTTTGAATCAGTGCCCCATGGCCAACTTGGCACTCATCTGCCGGCGACGGTAGGCACTGTCACGGCTGGCCAGCCACCAGTACAGCGGTGAAGTAATCGCCAGCCCTACCAGCCATGACAGGTCAGCCCCGTTGATGTGCTCGGAAATCGGCCCGACATACAGGGGTGTGTTCATGAACGGGATCTGCACCACGATACCCACTGTATAGGCGATCAGCGCCTGTGGGTTGTAACGGCCGTAGATACCGCCATCGACCTGGAAGATCGACTGGATGTCGTAGTCGCCCTTGTGAATGGCATAAAAGTCGATCAGGTTGATCGCCGTCCATGGCACCAGCACCACCAGCAGCACCAGCACCATGTCGACGAAGTGGCCGATGAAATCTGCCGAAGCGAACACCGCTACCACGCTGCAGGCTGCCAGCACGATCAACGACAGCACGGCGCGGCTCTTGGCGGTAGGGATCCAACGGTAGGCGAAGGTCTGGATCAGGGTGATGATCGACAGCACCGCACCATACAGGTTGAGGGCATTGTGGCTGATGACGCTGAGCAGAAACAGCACCAGCATGATCGGGCCGAGGGTACCGGTGGCCAGTTTGACCGCGTCCATGGTGTCCATGCCGGCCGGGATCGCCAGCACGGCCACGGCGCCGAAAATGAACGACAGGCTCGAACCCAGGGCTGAGCCCAGGTAGGTGGTCCAGAACGTCGAGCTGACTTTCACATCTGCCGGCAGGTAGCGTGAATAGTCCGACACATAGGGCGCAAAGGCGATTTGCCACAGCGCCGCCAGCGAAACGGTGGCCAACCAGCCAGCCAGGTTGAAGCCGCCGCGGGTGAGGAAGTCGTCGCTTTGTACATGGGTGAAGATGTAGCCGAAGCCGACCACGATGCCGATGCCCAGCACCCAGGTGCCGATGCGGTTGAGCACGTGAATGAAGCGGTAGCCGATGATGCCGATGATGCCCGAGCCCAATGCACCGATGACGATGCCGACCGGTACCGGTACGGCGTCGACCACGCCATGCAGTGACTTGCCGGCAAGCACGATGTTGGACGCGAAGAAGCCGATGTACATGACGCCGGCGATCACTACCACCAGCAGCGCACCGAGGGTGCCGAACTGGGCGCGGCTCTGGATCATCTGCGGGATGCCCATTTGCGGGCCCTGGGCCGAGTGCAGCGCCATCAGCACACCGCCGACCAGGTGGCCGACCAGGATGGCGACGATGCCCCATACCAGGTTCAGGTGGAACAACTGCACGCCCAGCGCGCCGGTGACGATGGGTAGCGGCGCGATGTTGCCGCCGAACCACAGTGTGAACAGATCCCTTACCTTTCCATGGCGGTCTTGCGGGGGCACATAGCCGATCGTGTGTTTTTCTATCAGGGGTGCCGAATTGGCTGCACTGGTCATGACTGACTCCAAGGCAAGGTAGGGCATCGGGAGCTGCCCGGGGGCGTGCCGGCGATGGGCGACGCGTTCTTGTTGGAGCGATGATGCGGGGCGCGGGGATAACGAGAAATTAGTAAATATGTACCCATAAACCTTAAAAAACCTAAGGCTGACAAAAGCTTAAGCGGGGGACGGTAGCAAGGAGGGTGCCAGCAGGCGGGAAGGCTTGGGATAGAGGGGGTGAGCCCTTTGCCCGTAGCAAGTGGTGGGCTTTGCTGGTGCACCATGCCCATTTTCAGGGCAGCTGAATGGTTGCCAGTAATGGCCCTTTCGCGGGGTTGTCCGCGAAAGGGCCAGCACAGGAGCAAACGGCTACATCGGCAACAACCGGTCTTGGATCACCTCTTTCATCACCAAGGTCGAACTCAGGCGCTTCACATTGGGAATGCTGGTCAGTTTCTCGTCATACAGCTTCTGAAACGCCGGCAGGTCCTTGGCCACCACATGCAGCAAATAATCCGGGTCGCCGAACAGCCGCTGCGCCTCGACGATCTGCGGGATCTCCGCCAGTGCCGCTTCAAAGTCCGCCACCGGTTGGCGGGTTACCTCGCGCAGGGTAACGAACACCAACGCGGCAAAGTTCAGCCCCAGGGCGCTCGGCGCCAAGCGGGCGTGATAGCCCAGAATCGCTCCGGACTCTTCCAGCGCCTTCAAGCGCCGATGGCAGGGCGACAGGCTGAGCCCTACGCGGTCGGCCAGCTCGGTTACCGACAGCCGCCCATCCTTTTGCAGTTCGGCAAGGATTTTTCGATCTGTTCGGTCCATGGGGGAGAAT
Source organism: Pseudomonas sp. NBRC 111132 (assembly GCF_001320565.1). Lineage (NCBI taxonomy): Bacteria > Pseudomonadati > Pseudomonadota > Gammaproteobacteria > Pseudomonadales > Pseudomonadaceae > Pseudomonas > Pseudomonas sp. NBRC 111132. Next base: position 15,612 of record NZ_BCBI01000067.1, on the reverse strand, counting down.
CTTCCAGTAAATAAATGAAGAGGGGGAATATACGAAAGAAAATCCCCGGGAGGAATCCGTAATCTTTCGACATCCAACGCAGTAGATAAGGAAGATTCAAGTGGCTATCAGTGTGCTGACGGCGTTTTGGGCCGTGTCGATGCTGTTCGTGATGACCCCGGGTGCAGACTGGGCCTACGCCATCTCGGCGGGCATGCGCGGGCGCTGGGTGATGCCGGCGGTGGTGGGGATGTTGTCGGGGCATTTTCTGGCCACGCTGGTGGTGGCGGCCGGGGTCGGCAGCCTGCTGGCAGGCCACCCCTTGGCGCTGACCTTGCTGACCCTGGCGGGTTGCAGCTACCTGCTATGGCTGGGCGGCAACCTGTTGCTGAGCCCGGCATTGCCGGCGGCCGGGCAGGGCGGTGCGGGGGAGTCGGGTTCGCGCTGGGCGTTCAAGGGGTTTTGCGTCAGTGGCCTGAACCCGAAAGTGTTCCTGCTGTTCCTGGCCTTGTTGCCGCAGTTCACCGACCCGCAGTCGAGCTGGCCGGTGCCGTTGCAGATCTTGTTGCTGGGGCTGGTGCACCTGTGCAGTTCACTGGTGATCTATTCGCTGGTGGGTTACGGCGCCAAGGCGGTACTGAGCACACGGCCAGGGGCGGCGAAACTGGTCGGGCGGGTGTCGGGGGTGGCAATGATTGCAGTAGCCTTGGGACTGATTGCAGGGCAAATCAACTGAACTCACCTGTATGCGATGGCTTCGGATAAACTCGCTGCAGCCCAATGCACAACAAGGATGTGCCCCATGCCCGATATCACCCAACTGCTCACCTTCGCCCTGATCTGCCTTGGCATGGTCCTTACCCCAGGGCCGAACATGATCTACCTGATCTCCCGCTCGATCTGTCAGGGCCGCAAGGCCGGGTTGATTTCCCTCGGCGGTGTGGCCCTGGGCTTCGTTATCTATATGTTCTGCGCCGCGTTGGGCATCACTGCCCTGGTGATGGCCGTACCCTTTGCCTACGATGCGTTGCGCATCGGCGGTGCGCTGTACCTGTTGTACCTGGCCTGGCAGGCGCTGCGCCCCGGTGGTCGTTCGCCGTTCCAGGTGCGTGACCTGCCTGCCGACAGCCCGAGGCGGTTGTTCACCATGGGCTTTGCCACCAGCCTGCTGAACCCGAAGATCGCCGTCATGTACCTGTCGCTGATGCCGCAGTTCATCGAACCGGGGCACGGCAGTGTGCTGTTGCAATCGCTGGTACTGGGTTCGACGCAGATCGCCATCAGCGTCACGGTCAATGCCATGATCGCGATCATGGCCGGATCCATCGCCGTGTTCCTTGCCGGTCGCCCATTGTGGCAGCAGGTTCAGCGCTGGTTGATGGGTACGGTACTGGCTGGCCTTGCCGTGCGCATGCTGGCGGAAGGGCGCCGCTGATCGCCCATCACAAGCGTGGGTTCAGTTGCCCAGCACTTTCCCGAGCAGGCGGCACACCTGTTCTGCCGAATAGGGCTTGGCCAGGAAGGTGAACCCCTGGTGCCCCCCTTCGGCAATCGCCTCGCTGTAACCCGACGTCAGGATCACCGGCAACCGTGGGTGCAGGCGGCGTAGCTCACGGGCCAGCGCCAGGCCGCCCATGCCGGGCATGACCACATCGGAAAACACCGCATCAAAGTCACCTGCCGGTCCCTCCAGCTGCGTCAGGGCCTCTTCCGCCGAGCGCGCATAGCTGATCCGATAGCCGTGGTCTTCTAGGATTTGAGCGGTGAAGTTGCCAAGATCAGGGTTGTCCTCCACCACCAGTATTCGCCGTCGTTCGCCCTGCGCCTGCGCCTGGCTGCTGCTTGGGGCATCCGCCGGCAAGGCTGCGGGCGGTGTCTCCTGTGGCAGGTACAGGGTAAAGGTGGTGCCCTGGCCCTGAACGCTGTGCACCTGCACGTCACCGCCAGACTGCTTGGCAAACCCGAACACCTGCGACAACCCCAGCCCAGTGCCTTCACCCGGCGCCTTGGTGGTGAAGAACGGGTCGAAAATGCGCTCCAGCAGCTCGCTGGCAATACCGACACCACTGTCGCTCACCGAGATGGCCGCAAACGGGCCAGGCTGTGGCGCCTGGCCGCGCAGGGCAGGCAGGCTCTGGTCGGCCTGCAGACGCAGCAGCAACGTACCTTCGCCGGCCATGGCGTCGCGTCCGTTGAGCATCAGGTTGATCACCGCCGTTTCCAGCTGGCTGAGGTCGGCGCGGATATGGCAGGGCGCCTGCGGCAGCTTCAGTGCGACCTGGATGCGTGCGCCGGTGGCGGTGTCGAGCATTTCGGCCATGGCTTCCAACCGAGGGCCGGCCTCGAACACTTGCGGGCTGAGGGCCTGGCGGCGGGCAAAGGCAAGCAGTTGGCCGGTCAGCTTGGCGCCGCGGTCCACGGTGTCGGACATGGTCTTGATGTAGCGTTCGCGGCGTTTCTCGTCCAGGTCGGGGCGCTGCAGAAAGTGCAGCGAGGACCGAATGATGGTCAGCAGGTTGTTGAAGTCGTGGGCGACACCACCTGTCAGCTGGCCGATGGCTTCCAGCTTTTGTGCCTGGCGCAGTACGGCTTCGGTGTGCAGCAACTGGGTAGTACGTTCTTCGACGCGGTGCTCCAGGGTGGCGTTGAGCGCCTCCAGCGCTGCCATGGCCTCGCGCACTTCGGCATTGGCCTGCACCCGCTGGATATGCGCCCAGCAACGTTCGGTCACTTCGCCGATCAGCGCTTGCTCGTAGTCGGTCCATACCCTTGGCACGCGGTCATGAATGGCCATCAGCGCCGTCAACCTGCCACCCTTGATCAGCGGTATGCAGATAGTGGCCGTAATGCCGATGGCCTGAAAGGTTGCCGCCTCGTCAGCCGCCAGCTCGCGGAGGTTGTCGTTGATCACCAAAGCCAGGCCGCTGCGCAGCCGGCTGACCGCCATGTGGCCGAAGTCATGCAGGTGGTACTGGCCCACCAGGCGTGGTGAACCGGGTGCCACCGCGTCGCCGCAGATAGTGAAGCCATCCTGGTCCGGCTCCATCACCGCATAGGCACAGCTGGACAGGCCAAGGTGCTCGACCAGCATGCGGGTGGTGATGGCCATGATCTGGTCCGGGTCGTTGGCCTCGGTCACGGCGCGCCCAAGGTTGTCGAGAAAATTCAGGCGCTGGTTGGTGACCACGCTGGCGGTGGTTTCGGTGACCGTGTCGAGCATGCCCAGCACCTTGCCGTCATGGCCGCGTATCGGGCTGTAGCAGAAGGTGAAATAGGCTCGCTCGGGGCAGCCGTTACGCACGATCGCCAACGGGAAGTCTTCGATGTACACCGCTTCACCGGCCAATGCACGGTCGGCCATGCTGCTGATGTCGGCCCAAGCTTCTTGCCAGACCTCGCGGAAGGGGACGCCCAGGGCCAAGGGTTTCTGCCCGAGGATTGGCAAGAAGGCGTCGTTGTGCAGGGTAAGCAGGTCGGGGCCCCACAACACGGCCTGTGGGAAGCGCGAGGCCAGGCACAGCGCCACGGTGGTCTTGAGTGCATCCGGCCAGGCCTCGAGCGGGCCGAGGCTGGTACGTGTCCAGTCGTGGTTGCGGATGCGTTCGGCCATCAAGCCGCCGCCGTCTAACCATTTCGCCATGGCCTGATGCCGATCCTTTAGCTTGAGAAGCTAAAAGATGCACTGAGATGGCGTGATTTGCGAGTGTTTTGTAGCGGTCAGCCAGGCGAGTGGTGAGCTGTTAGCGAAAACCCGCCACGATCCCTTTGCGCTCTTCGAGCAAACGGTGGTTATCGGCGGTGTCCTTGTCCCCCAACCGGATGCCGTCCACCTCGCGCTGCGGGTCTGACCAGTAAGGTAGCCGGACCGTATCCAGTCTGAAAGCGGTCATGACGGTATAAAATTTTGGCCCGTCCGCTGGCTCATGAGCGTAGCCATGGCCATAGGCGAACGGACCGCTTGCGTTATCATGCGCCCCCCCTAAAAGGTGGCCGATTTCATGGGAAAAGGTGAATGTCCCGTCCCCGATGCAGCGCACGTTTACTACGGTGAATGCAGTTTCGGCGCTGGCGCCGATCTCACCGGCAAATCCACAGCTCGTGTTGGCGTTGTCACGTAGCAAAACCACCACGTCGGCCTTCAAGGTGTCTCTCATATCATGGACTTCGTCCATGTAACCGTCATCGATCTTCATGAGCCTGTCCAAATCCCAGTTCGGACTGAATGACTGCTCGTAGTCCAGTGGGATCACGTCTGCAAGTTCCAGCGAAAGATCGATTCCGCTTTCGACGAAGGTCTGGTTCGACTCCTGGATGGCCAGATGAGCCATTGCTCTCAAGTCTTCGCTGGCTTCGTCAGCCTGACGCGAAGCGACAACCAGTACCCGAATAGTGGCATGGCCCGGCTGGTAAGGCGCTATTGCGACATGTTGGCGGGGGCCGAGCATTGCCCCGCTTGGTATTGACGGATCGTGTTCGGGAGGCAGCTTCGCTGCGTCGATCTTGCTCAGTACCGTTGCATCCCCACTGGGAAGGAGGCTGTAAGCCTGGCCATCGCGGCGGAGGATTCCGCTAACTCGGTTGCTGGAGCGGATCAGAATGATGCTGTTCAGGGCGGCCTTGAGCGAACCGTTTGCTGCAGGGGCGGCACTCTCAGCGATGAGAGTGCCATGCCAGGCAATCGTGCCGTCTGGCAGCGTATGGACCGCTATCCGGTCTGCCAGGAGACGCCCCTCGCCGGGAATTACAAGGCTCAGGCGCTGGGTGTCCGTATCAATGCTCTGTGGATTGATGCGCACCTGCCACTGTTCGGGGATCCACGCCGCCCTGGTAGCCTGCACTGGCGGGTTGATGGTCGAACAGGCAGCTAGCGTTGTCGTTAGCAGCAGGCACAGGAGGCGATTCCAGATCTTCATGGGCATACTCCGAGTGGAGTGCATACGCTAGCAACCCGTTGCGGAACTGGAACCTGGCAGTTTTACTAGGTGGTTCGCCGGTTTCAGCGAATGAAGTGCACCTTGCCGGTGTCGTCATTGCCCATGTATATGCCATACACGCCGGCCTGGCGCTCGAGGATATAGCGCTCGAGAATCTGCCGGATCGCCGGGTAGTAAATTTGATCCCAGGGGATTTCATCCGGTTCGAAGAACTTGTAAGCCAGGGTCTCCGGCCCGTACTGCCCGGTCTCTTCGGTGACGCTGGCGCGGAAGATGATGTACACCTCGCTGATTTTCGGCACGCTGAAGATCGAATAGGGTGAGACGATGTCCGCACGAACGCCGGTTTCTTCCCACACTTCGCGCAATGCCGCCTGCTCGGTGGTTTCCCCAGCCTCCATGAACCCGGCGGGTAAAGTCCAGGTGCCCGGCCGCGGCGGGATGGCGCGTTGACACAGCAGGTACTTGCCATCGCGCTCGATGATGCAGCCGGCGATGATCTTCGGGTTGATGTAATGGATGTAGCCGCAGCCGGTGCAGTGCAGGCGTTCATGGGTGTCGCCTGTGGGAACGCCCCGGGCCAGTTCCGTGGTGCAGTGCGGGCAGTAGCGCGGGGCGTTGGGCATGATCAGCGGCCTATGCGGGGTTCCTTCAGGGCCAGGGGCTCGACAATGTCGCGCACCTTGGCGTTGTCATCCTGCTTCTGGCGCAGGTAGTCCAGGGCCACCTTGGCGGCGGCGCGGACGTGGTCGACCGAGGCCTGGTGGGCCACCAGTGGGTCGCCCCCCTTGATCGCCTCGACGATCTTTTCCATTTCGCGGTTGCTGGCACCACGGCGGTTTTCCTGCGACACCGAGGTGGCGCGCAGGTAGCTGATGCGGGCCTGCAACTGGCGCAGCTGCTGCGCCGCCACCTGGTTGCCGGAGCCTTCCAGCAGCACATCGTAAAAGCCTTGTACCGAATCCAGCACCTGTTGCAGCTCGCCTTCTTCCAGTGCTTCGCGGTTGACCTCCAGCGCGCGCTCCAGAGCACGGATGTCCTTGGCCTTGGCGTTGAGGGTGAACAGCTGCACGATCAGGCCTTCGAGCACACAGCGCAGCTCGTAGATGTCGCGGGCGTCTTCCAGGGTAATGATGGCCACGCGCGGGCCTTTGGCGTCGGCGAATTCCACCAGGCCTTCGGACTCCAGGTGGCGCAGGGCTTCACGCACCGAAGTACGGCTGACGCCCAAGCGGTCGCAGAGGTCGCGCTCGACCAGGCGGTCGCCTGGCAGCAGGTGAAAGTTCATGATCGCGGCGCGCAGCTTGTCGAGCACGATTTCGCGCAGGGTAACGGGGTTGCGGTTGACCTTGAAGCTGTCGTCGAGTGGCTGGCGTTTCATCAGGTGCGCTCTTTATGAGGCTGTTGCGCCAACATCGCGGAACGCCCCGAACCGAGGCTTTCCATGCAGTGGTTCGAACAGCCCGTTGTTAACGGGTTGACTCCGCATCGGCTTCGGCAAACGCTTCACGGGCCAGGCGGAAACTGTCCACCGCCGCGGGTACGCCGCAATAAATGCCGACTTGGAGCAGGATCTCGCGAATCTGTTCACGGCTCAGGCCATTGCGCAATGCGCCGCGAATGTGCAGCTTGAGCTCGTGGGGCCGGTTGAGCGCGGAAATCATGGCCAAGTTTATCATGCTGCGCTCTTTGAGCGAGAGGCCTTCGCGGCCCCAGACGTGGCCCCAGCAGTATTCGGTGACCAGCTGCTGCAACGGCTGGGTGAACGCGTCGGCGTTCTGGATCGAGCGGTTGACGTAGTCCTCGCCCAGCACCTGGGTGCGGATCTTCAGGCCTTTTTCGTACGTTTCATTGCTCATGTGCAGTACTCCGGAATAAAACAGGGGCCGCAACCGAGGGTGAGACGATAGCGCGGCCCCTAAAACAGGGGATCGGTGTTGGCGTACGTCAACCCAAGGGCGGCAGGGCGCCGAGTTTGCCTTTGTGGTAAACCATCGGCGTTACCGGCTGCTCGGGCAGCACCAGGTTCTTCACCGCCCCGACGATGATCGCGTGGTCACCGCCGTCATACTCGCGCCACAGTTCGCACTCGATGATCGCCGTGGCCTTGGCCAGCAGCGGGTTGCCAAGCTCGCTCAGGTGCCACTCGACACCCTTGGCCTTGTCCTTGCCCTTGCCGGCGAAAGCATAGGCTTCGGCGGTTTGCTCGGCGGACAGCAGGTGTATCGCGAACTGCTTGCTGTCACGCAAAACCGGGTAGGTGTCGGAGGCATAGTTAGGGCAGAACAGCACCAGTGCCGGGTCGATCGACAGCGCGCTGAAGGCGCTGGCGGTGATGCCGACGATGGCGCCGTCGGCGTCCAGGGTGGTGACTACCGTGACGCCGGACGGGAAGGAGCCCATCACGTCTTTGTAGATGCCGGGTTCGATCATCTCGTGCTACCTCCTAACGCATCACAAACGGGTCGGGCATCGGTGCGGTGGACAGGTTGATCCACACGGTCTTCAGCTCGGTATAGGCCAGCACCGAATCGATGCCGCTCTCGCGGCCGTAGCCGCTGTTCTTGAAGCCACCGATCGGCGCCATGGCCGACACGGCGCGGTAGGTGTTGACCCAGATGATCCCCGAGCGCACGTCACGGGCCAGGCGGTGGGCACGGCCCAGGTCGCGGGTCCAGATGCCGGCAGCCAGGCCGAACTGGGAGTCGTTGGCGATGGCCAGGGCTTCTTCCTCGGTCTTGAAGCGGATCACCGCGGCGACCGGGCCGAAGACTTCCTCCTGCATGATGGTCATCGAGTTGCTGTCGCACTCGAACAGGGTCGGTTCGTAGAACCAGCCGTCACCTTCAACCTCGGCACGCTTGCCGCCCAGGTGCAGCTTGGCGCCCTCGGCCTTGGCCGCAGCCACCAGGCCTTCGACCACGGCCAGTTGCTGTGCGGTGGCCATTGGGCCCATTTCGCTGGCGTCGTCCTGCGGGTTGCCGATGCGGATACGCTTGGCGCGGGCAATCAGGCGCTCGACGAATTCGTCGAAGATCTCGTCCTGCACCAGCAGGCGCGAACCGGCCACGCAGCTTTGCCCGGAGGCTGCATAGATGCCGGCCACGGCACCGTTGATGGCACTGTCCAGGTCGGCGTCGGCGAAGATGATGTTCGGCGACTTGCCGCCCAGCTCCAGCGACAGCTTGGCGAAGTTCTCGGCACTGCTGCGCACCACGTGGCGGGCGGTGGCAGCGCCGCCGGTGAAGGCGATCTTGCGCACCAGCGGGTGGCGGGTGAGCGCTGCGCCGGTGCTTGGGCCGTAACCGGTGACCACGTTGACCACGCCGGCCGGGAAGCCGGCTTCGAGGGCCAGGCGGGCCAGCTCAAGGATGGTCGCCGAGGCGTGCTCGGACGGTTTGAGCACGATGGTGTTGCCGGCGGCCAGGGCCGGGGCCAGCTTGATCGCGGTGAGGTACAGCGGGCTGTTCCAGGGGATGATCCCGGCCACCACGCCGATAGGCTCGTGCACGGTGTAGGCGAACAGGTCGGGCTTGTCCAGCGGCAAGGTGCCGCCTTCGAGTTTGTCGGCCAGGCCTGCGGTGTAGTGGAAGAACTCTGGCAGGTAGCCAACCTGGCCGCGGGTTTCGCGGATCAGCTTGCCGTTGTCACGGCTTTCCAGCTGGGCCAGGTGTTCCTTGTTCTCGGCAATCAGGTCGCCCAGGCGACGCAGCAGCTTGCCGCGTGCGGTGGCGGTGATGCTGCGCCACTCTTTGCTGTCGAAGGCACGCTGGGCGGCCTGTACGGCCAGCTCCACATCGGCTTCGTCGGCGTCGGGCAGTTGCGCCCAGGCCTGGGCGGTGGCCGGGTTGAGGCTGTCGAAGGTCTTGCCGCTCTGGGCATCGCGCCATTGGCCGTCGATGCACATCTGGAAACGAACGAGGGTCATGCAACAATCCCCTTGGCGGATTCGGTGAGGGTGCGGGCTTGCGCAAGGAAGTCCAGCAGCATCTTGTTGACTTCACGGGGTGCTTCCACCGGCATCATATGCCGTTGCTCGGCGAGGACCACACTGTGTGCGCCTGGAATGCTGGCGGCGAGCTGGCGGGTCATGGCCGGGGTGGAGCCAGCGTCGAGTTCGCCGGTGGCGATCAGCGTCGGCACCTGGATGCTGCCCAGGTCATTGGCGCGATACATGTCCTGGGTGGCGAACAGCGAATAAGTGGTGTGGTAGCCCTGCGGGTCGTTGCTCGCCAGTACCTGGCGAATGGCGGCGACCTGCGCCGGGTTGGCTGCCTTGTATTCACGGCTGAACCAGCGGTCCAGGGCTGCATCGACGTTGGCATCGGGGCCCAGCTCCGCCGCCTGGGCCGCGCGGGCAATCACGCCAGCGCTTTGCTCCGGGGTGCGGTTGAACACGCTGTTGAGCACCACCAGGGCAGTCAGGCGCTGCGGGTGGTTAAGGGCAAATGCTCGGGCAACCAGGCCGCCCATGGAGAAGCCGATCACGGTGGCCTGGGCAATTTGCAGGTGGTCAAGCAGTTCGGCGAGCTGGTCGGCATAGCCTTCCAGCGGTGTGTCGGCGGCCGGTACGCGGCTTTGACCGTGGCCGAGCATGTCGTAGGCGATGACGCGGTAGTCGTTGGCCAAGCCAACGAACTGACCGCCCCACATTTCCTTGTTCAGGCCCACGCCGTGGATCAGAACCACGGGTTGGCCCTGGCCGACAGCCAGGTAGCTGGTGCCGGCAGGTGTGCGTTCAGCGACAGGCTGAATCATGGAGGGCGCTCCTTGAAGGTCGGGCGCGGCGGGTAAGCACGCCACGCCCCGGCCCGTCTTGGTTGTTGTCATTGAGCGTTGGCTTTTTCGGCAGCCAGTTCTTCCAGGTCGATGTAGCGGTTGCCGATGCGCGGATGCAGGCGGCCACCATCGGCTGCGCCCAGGACCACGACGATTTCGTCGGCGCGCGGGGCGTCTTCGATCTGCATCTCCAGGGTGATGTAGTGCGAGCGCAGGCCTTCGTCGTCCTTCTGCATCATCGGGATCTGGATCGAGGTGCCTGGGCCGCCGCGCTTGTTGGTGAAGCTCAGGTAGCTCTTGGCCTGTACCGCTTCGCGGTAGTGGTTGCCGAAGCGCAGGGTGTGGATCACGGCCGAGGCGTGCTCGATTTCGCCGTCGGCGCCGACCACAGCAGCCTTACCGTAGGCTTCGATCTTGTCGGCACCGCCGATGGCGGCGGTCAGGCGCTCGACCATCAGGGCACCCAGTTCCGAGCAGTTGGCGCGAATTTCCGGCTTCAGATCTTCAACGAAACCACGACCGGCCCATGGATTCTTGATCACGACGGCCAGGCCGACCATGGTCACCGGTTTGTCGGTGGCCTTGCCGCCTTCGATGCGGGTCTCTTCGGAGTAGGTGACGATCTTGCGGATTTCGAAACTCATGGGTGGCTCCTGGTGAGGGTTATCAGCTCTTGTTGTCTGATGGTATACCATAATATTTGTTGTGCAAGAGGTGTCAGGAAATTTCTCTTGCCGGGGGACGAAAGGTGGCCTGATGCCTTGATTTTTGTGGTGTCTGCACTGGCCTCTTCGCGGGTAAACCCGCTCCCACAAGGGACCGCGTATTCCTGTGGGAGCGGGTTTACCCGCGAAGAGGCAGTGCAGGTTTCAAAAAAAAGCCCGCTCACGCAGGCCGAAGGGGCCCACGGGAGCGGGCGCGTCCCGCAATGATTCAGGCAAAGGGAATTCAGGCGAACGCCGGCACCACTTCCTTGATGAACAGCTCCAGCGACTTTTTCTTCTCGGCGTGGGGCAGGCTGTTGTCGCACCAGAAGCTGAACTCGTCGACGCCGAGTTCCTGGTAGTACTTGATGCGCGCGATGATTTCTTCCGGGGTGCCGATCATGGTGTTCTTGCGGATGTTCTCCAGCTGAAACGCCGGCACTTCGGCAAACTTCGATTCCGGGCTTGGCTCGAGGAAGCCGTTGACCGGGGTGGTCTTGTTGCCGAACCAGGCGTCGAAGGTCCGGTAGAAGCGCGAGATGGCCTGGGCACCGACCTTCCAGCCTTCCGGTTCGGCTGGGCTGTGCACGTGGGTGTGGCGCAGCACCATCAGTTGTGGGCGCGGTACGTTCGGGTTGTTGTCCAGGGCGGCCTGGAACTTGTTCTTCAGGTCCAGGACTTCTTCGTCACCCTTCATCAGTGGGGTGACCATGACGTTGCAGCCGTTTGCCACTGCGAAGTTATGCGAGTCGGGGTCGCGGGCGGCAATCCACATCGGCGGCGTCGCGTTGAATGGTTTCGGCACGCTGGTGGAGGTGGGGAACTTGTAGACTTCGCCGTCATGGGCGTAGTCGCCTTCCCACAGCTTGCGTACCACAGGCACCATCTCACGCAGCGCCTTGCCGCCGTCGGTGGCCGGCATGCCATTGGCCATGCGGTCGAACTCGAACTGGTAGGCGCCACGGGCCAGGCCCACTTCCATGCGGCCGTTGCTGATCACGTCCAGCAGGGCGCATTCACCGGCAACGCGGATCGGGTTCCAGAACGGCGCGATAATGGTGCCGGCGCCCAGGCGGATCTTGTCGGTACGTGCGGCCAGGTAGGCCAGCAGCGGCATCGGGCTTGGCGAAATGGTGTACTCCATGGCGTGGTGTTCGCCGATCCACACGGTGCTGAAACCGCCGTTTTCGGCCATCAGGGTCAGTTCGGTCAGGTCTTCGAACAGCTGGCGGTGGCTGACCTGTTCATCCCAACGTTCCATGTGCACGAACAACGAAAATTTCATGGGGCTTTCCTCAACGCTTGAAAGGGTCTGGCGCCGGGCAGGGGAGGCGCCAGGGGTATCGATTCAGAATAGGCTTCAGGCTAAGGCCGGCAGGCTGGCCATCTTGCCGCGGCAGTACACCATCGGCCGTGGCGCTTGCGCAGGGACAATCAGGTTGTGCACCTTGCCGACCATGATGGCGTGGTCGCCACCTTCATACTCACGCCACAGTTCACATTCGATGACTGCGGTGGCGCCGGCCAGGACCGGGTTGCCCAGTTCGCTCAGGGTCCACTCGATGCCGCTGGCCTTGTCCTTGCCCTTCTTGGCGAACGCATAGGCTTCGGCTTGCTGTTCACCGGACAGCAGGTGAATGGCGAAGCGCTTCTGCTTGATCAGTACCGGGTAGGAGTCGGAGGTGTAGTTGGGGCAGAACAGCACCAGCGGCGGGTCCATCGACAGGGAAGAGAAGGCGCTGGCGGTCAGGCCGACGACCGAGCCGTCGTCGTCCAGGGTGGTGATGACGGTAACGCCGGATGGGAAGGAGCCCAGGACGTTCTTGTAGACGGTTGCGTCGATCATCGGAAGTACCTCTAAAAGGCTGCGGTGGTCCGCGGTTTTTATCGTTGATATGTCTGATGGTATACCGTAATACCTATTTTGCAAGCGGAATTTTCAGCCCTGGTTTTTCACGATGAACGGCTCAAGGCCACGTATATCGTGGTCTTGAGCGGTGAGGTGGTTTGTCGCAGGGCTTTTGCAAGCGGATCAGCGGGCGTTTTTTACTGCGGATCAGTGTTGTCAAAAGTTTGGAATACCATAATATGGTCCGCAGCTGAGAGGCCGCCTAGATGCGGTTTCCTTACAAAGATAAAAACGACCTTTCGAGCTGAAAACCATGTCCCAACCGTCATCGCAACACCAGTTTGTCGAGAATCACACGGTCGATTACGTTCCACCTGCCGAGCGCCACGGGAAGGCGCGCGACCTGTTCACCCTCTGGTTCAGCACCAACATTGCGCCACTGCCCATCGTCACCGGCGCCATGGTGGTCCAGGTGTTCCACCTGAACCTGCTGTGGGGGTTGATCGCCATCGTGCTGGGCCACCTGGTTGGGGGCGTGGTCATCGCCCTGGCCTCTGCGCAGGGACCGCAGCTGGGCATTCCACAGATGGTGCAGAGCCGTGGCCAGTTTGGCCGTTACGGCGCGCTGCTGATCGTGTTCTTCACCGCGCTGATCTATGTCGGCTTCTTTATTTCCAACATTGTCCTGGCAGGCAAGACCATCCACGGTATCGCCCCGAGCGTGCCGATGCCCGGCGCCATTGTGATCGGCGCCCTGAGCGCCACCGCCATTGGTGTGATCGGTTACCGCTTCATCCACATCCTCAACCGTATCGGTACCTGGGTGATGGGTTCGGCCTTGCTGGCCGGTTTCATCATGATGTTCATCCAGGACCTGCCGGCCGACTTCTTCAGCCGCGGCGCGTTCAACCTGTCCGGTTTCATCGCCACCGTGTCGCTGGGCACCATCTGGCAGATCAGTTTCTCGCCTTACACCTCCGACTACTCGCGCTACCTGCCGCGTGAAGTGGGTATTGCCAGGCCGTTCTGGGCTACCTATTTCGGCGCCACCCTGGGCACCATCCTGTGCTTCAGCTTTGGTGCGGTGGCGGTGCTGTGCGTACCGGAAGGAACCGATGCGATGGACGCGGTGAAGCAGGCCACTGGCTGGCTGGGCCCGGTCCTGATGGTGCTGTTCCTGCTCAACATCATCAGCCACAACGCCCTTAACCTGTATGGCGCGGTGCTGTCGATCGTCACGGCGATCCAGACCTTCATGGCCGAGTGGACGCCGAGCATCAAAGTGCGGGTGATCCTGGCGTCGGTGATTCTGGTTGGCTGCGCGATGGTTGCGCTGAACGCTTCTGCGGACTTCATCGGCCACTTCATCGGCCTGATCCTGGCGCTGCTGCTGGTGCTGGTGCCGTGGGCTTCGATCAACCTGATCGACTTCTACCTGATCAAGAAGGGGCAGTACGACATCGCCTCGATCTTCAGTGCAGACGGTGGCATCTATGGCCGCTTCAACCACCACGCGATCATTGCCTATGCTTGCGGCATCCTGGTGCAGTTGCCGTTTGCCAATACGTCGTTGTATGTGGGGCCGTATTCCAACATCGTCGAAGGGGCGGACTTGTCCTGGCTGTTCGGGCTGATTGTCACGGTGCCGCTGTATTACTGCCTGGCGACTCGGGGCAAGGCTGGCGAGAAGACGGGGCGGGTTGTGAGTGTCAATGACTGATAGAGCGTCGTTGCTGTAACCGGGGCCGCAACGCGGCCCCGGCAGTTTCAGATCAGACCTTGAACTGCGCCACCATGCCGTTCAGATCCACCGCCAACCGCGACAAATCCTGTGCCGCCGCACTGGTTTGGTTCGCCCCTGCCGACGTCTGCATCGCCAGGTCGCGAATGTTCACCAGGTTACGGTCCACCTCCCGCGCCACCTGTGCCTGCTCCTCCGAAGCACTGGCAATCACCAGGTTGCGCTGATTGATCGACGCAATCGCCTCGGCAATCACTTCCAACGCCACCCCGGCGCCTTGCGCCACCTCCAACGTGCCGGTGGCACGCCCCTGGCTGCTGTGCATCGCCGTCACCGCGCGTTCGGTACCGTTCTGGATACCGGCAATCATTTGCTCGATCTCTGCCGTCGACTGCTGGGTGCGGTGGGCGAGGGCGCGGACCTCGTCGGCCACCACGGCAAAGCCACGGCCTGCCTCGCCAGCGCGAGCCGCTTCGATGGCGGCGTTCAACGCCAGCAAGTTGGTCTGCCCGGCAATCGCACCAATCACATCCAGCACGCGGCTGATTTCGTTGGCATTGGTGGCCAGCTGTTCGATCTCGGCCGAGGTACCGGTCACGTCAGCCACCAGGTGCTGGATGGACGCCAGTGCCTGGTTGACCCGGTCGCGGCCGTCGCGGGTAGTCTGGTCGGCGCCTTTCGAGGCGTCGGCGGTGCTGACCGCATTGTTCGCCACTTCCTCGACCGCTGCAGTCATCTGGTTGACGGCCGTCGCCGCCTGGTCGATTTCTGCGCTCTGCTGGTGCAGGCCACGGCTGGTGTCCTCAGTGACCGTGTGCAGCTCTTCCGAGGCCGAGGCCAGTTGGTCCGACGAAGCCGCGATCTTGCGCAAGGTGTCGCGAAGGCTGTCTTGCATACGGCCCAAGGCGCGCAGCAGCAAGGCTGGCTCGTCCTGGCCGATCACGCGGATTTCCCGGGTGAGGTCGCCGGTGGCCACACGCTCGGCGACAGCCACGGCATCGGCCAGCGGCACAACGATACTGCGGGTAAGCACGGTGGCAATGGCGGCGAGCGCAAGCATGATCACCAGCAACGAGACGATGATGGCAGTGAATGCCTCGTCGGCCACATCGCTGCTGCGCTGCGAGGCATCTTCGGCACCCTTGCTGTTGTAGACGATCAACGCTGTCAAGGCCTTCATCATGCCGTCGGCGCGCTGCGTGAGTGGGCCGCCGATCTGCTGCTTGGCCTCGCTCATGCGGCCAGCAGCAATGTCCTGCAGCACCTTCACTTGCAGGTCGAAATACTGCTGGTAGGCGTCGTTGAACGTGTTGAACAGGGCACGGTCGTCGGCCGCGATGATGGTATCGGCGTAGGCTTTCAACCCATCCTTGAGCTCGGCATTGATGCCATCAAGCAGCTGCAGGTTGCGTGTGCGTTCGTCGGGGTTGTCGTCCAGCGCGGCGCGCAGGGTGACGGCGCGAGCGCGCCCGAGGTTGCTGCTGATGTCACCCAACGCCACCACGGCGGGCATCCAGGTGACCCGGATCTCGTCGGTAGCCGTGTCCATCTGGCGGGTTTCGTAGAGTGCGATAAGGCCCATGAACAGGACCAGGATGCCCAACAGGGCGAATACGCTGGCAGCGC
>NZ_BCBI01000066.1:0-33627 GCF_001320565.1 Pseudomonas sp. NBRC 111132 | reverse complement strand
GAGGCGTCCGGCAGGTCTTCGGCAGTGGCCGAGGAGCGCACGGCAACGGCCATGTTGTCGTTGCCGGCGGCCATTTCGGCGAAGGCCGTACGGATTTCCGAATCCAGGCGTGCCGGGAATTCGGCTTCCATGACCCACTGGCGAATCTGCGCGCCGGTTTTGGTCAGGGCGTTGATGTCATCCACGTCCAGTGCGTCGAGCGCGGCGTGAATCCTGTCGTTCAGACCACTCTGTTCGAGAAAATCGCGGTACGCCTGCGCCGTAGTGGCAAAGCCGCCCGGCACCGATACACCAGCACCGGCAAGGTTGCTGATCATCTCGCCCAGGGATGCGTTCTTGCCCCCCACATGCTCCACATCATGGACGCCGAGCTTATCGAGGGAAACTACGTACTCTACCAAGGTGATCTCTCCACTAACTGTGTTGGAAAAGCTCAAAAGGCGCCCGCCTGTCTTCTGTGACTTGGCCGGGCGTTTGTGGCCTGTACCTGGAAAATAGGCTCTGCAAATGTGGCAGAATGTCGACAGCCGCATTCGGCAAACCGAATTTATCATATCCAAGAATCTTCATCAGCTTAAGGCCCAGATCGCAAATGAAACGAACCGCGTTCTTCATCTCCGACGGCACCGGTATCACTGCCGAAACCCTGGGCCAGAGTCTGCTCGCGCAATTCGAGAGCATTCCGTTCAACAAATTCACCCGTCCCTACATCGATTCGCCAGACAAAGCGCGGACCATGGTCCAGCAAATCAACGCGGCGGCCGAGCGTGACGGGGTACGCCCGATCATCTTCGACACCATCGTCAACCAGGACATTCGCGAGATTCTGGCAACGTCGAATGGCTTCATGATCGACATCTTTTCTTCGTTTTTATCCCCACTTGAGCAAGAATTGACCGCCCATTCGTCGTATTCCGTGGGCAAATCGCACTCGATCGGCGGCAACTCAAACTACATGGAACGCATCGAGGCGGTGAATTTCGCCTTGGATAACGACGACGGTGCGCGCACCCACTACTACGACAAGGCCGACCTTATCCTGGTTGGCGTGTCGCGCTGCGGCAAAACCCCTACCTGCCTGTACATGGCCATGCAGTTCGGCATCCGCGCCGCCAACTACCCGCTGACCGAGGACGACATGGAACGCCTGCAGTTGCCGGCGGTGCTGAAAAAGCACCACAACAAGCTGTTCGGCCTGACCATCGACCCCGACCGCCTCACCGCCATCCGCCACGAGCGCAAGCCCAACAGCCGCTATTCCAGCTTTGCCCAGTGCGAATTCGAAGTGCGCGAGGTGGAGAGCCTGTTCCGCAGGGAGAACATTCCCAACATCAATTCCACGCATTTTTCGGTGGAAGAGATTTCGGCGAAGATCCTGGTCGAGAAAGGGGTGGAGCGCAGGTTCAAGTAAGCCTGCACCGGCCTCTTCGCGGGTTTACCCGCGAAAGGGCCAGCCCAGGAAAACAAGAAAGCCCCGGCATCACTGCCGGGGCTTTTTCATTTCAGCCTGGTGTTCAGGACGGCACCACCGCCGCCTGCCCGCTCATGGCCAGGTCGACCAGCTCGCGGTTGGCCACCGCGTACATCGCATAGTCGGTGCCAGTGGCATTGCGCAGGTCGTCGAGCATGGCGCGCCAGCGCTCCACCATCACCCGATGCTGCTCGGCCCACAGTGCCACACGGGCGTCCATGTCTTGCGGGGCATCGGCCATCTGCAGTACCGAGATGGTGATCGCCCGCTGCTGAAGGTCGATGTCGTCGCGGAACGCCTCGCGGGCCAGCGCCTGCCAGTTGTTTTCCACCGGCAGGTTGCTGATTTCCTGCAGGTACCAGGTCAGGTCCAGCGAGCTGCCCACGGCGAAGAACGCCTTGGCCACCTGCGCCGGATCATGGCCGGTGACGTCGGCCGCTTCGATGATCGGCAGCAGGGTGTACAGGTGGCTGGTACCGGCCACCATGCGCGCCAGCAACTCCGGCACACCGGCCTCGACGAAGCCCTGATAGCGCACCATCCAGCGCTCGCGGGTCGGGCCTTCGAGCAGCTCGTCCAGCTTGAGCCCCAGTTGCGCGATCTTCGGCCCGAAGTGCGCGGTGTCGCGCCCGGCGTCCTGTTCGTTGCGGCGACTACGCAAGAACCAGCGCGTGGCACGACGCCCCAGGCGCATCAGCTCGTCCATCAGGGTGAGCTGGATTTCTGCCGGCACCTGGTAGTCCAGTGCCTCGATCTGGCGGAACCAGTGCGGCAGGTGGAAGATATCGCGCACGATCACATAGGCCCCTGCAACGTTGGCCGGGCTCATCCCGGTCGACTCCTTCAGGCGCTGGACGAAGGTGATGCCCATGTTGTTGACCAGGTCGTTGGCGATCTGGGTGCTGACGATTTCGCGCTTCAGGCGATGGCGGCGCATGGCCTCGGCGAACTTGCTGACCAACGACGGTGGGAAAGCGGTTTCCATGTCGCGGGTCAGGTAGTCGTCGTCCGGCACCAGCGACTTGAGCAGTTGCTCCTTGAGGTCGATCTTGCTGTACGAGATCAGCACCGACAGCTCGGCGCGGGTCAGGCCCTGGCCGGCGGCCAGGCGCTCGGCCAGCTGTTCTTCGGACGGCAGGAACTCGATGGCGCGGTCCAGCTTGCCACGCGATTCCAGGTCGGCCATCAGGCGCTTGTATTCGGCAATCCGCTCGCGGGCACGGCGGGCCGCCAGCGACAGCGCCTGGGTCTGCTTGTAGTTGTTGCCCAGCACCAGGCCGGCCACTTCATCGGTCATGCTACCCAGCAGCTGGTTGCGCTGCTTCTCGGTCATGTCGCCACCCTGCACCACTTCGTTGAGCAGGATCTTGATGTTGACCTCGTGGTCGGAGCAGTCCACGCCGCCGGCGTTGTCGATGAAGTCGGTATTGGTGGCGCCGCCGTTCAGGCCGAATTCGACCCGGCCAAGCTGGGTCATGCCCAGGTTGCCGCCCTCGCCCACCACCTTGCAGCGCAGTTCGTTGCCATTGACCCGCAGTGCATCGTTGGCCTTGTCGCCAACATCGGCGTGGCTTTCGCTGCTGGCCTTCACATAGGTACCGATACCGCCGTTCCACAGCAGGTCCACCGGCGCCTTCAGCAGCGCGTTCAGCAGCTCGGTCGGGGTCAGGCGGTCGGCTTCGATGGCGAAGCGCTCTTTCATCTGCGGGCTGATGGCGATGCTTTTGGCACTGCGCGGGAAGATCCCGCCGCCTTCGGACATGATGCTGGTGTCGTAATCGCTCCAGGCCGAACGCGGCAGGTCGAACAGGCGCTTGCGCTCAGCGAAGCTCGATGCCGGCTCAGGATTCGGGTCGATGAAGATATGCAGGTGGTTGAACGCCGCCACCAGCTGCAATTTGTCGGACATCAGCAGGCCGTTGCCGAACACATCGCCGGCCATGTCGCCCACGCCGATGACGGTGATCGGGTCTTCCTGTACGTTGATGCCGCGCTCGCGGAAGTGGCGCTGCACGCCCACCCAGGCGCCACGTGCGGTGATGCCCATCTTCTTGTGGTCGTAACCGGCCGAGCCGCCCGAGGCAAAGGCATCACCCAGCCAGAAGCCGTAGTCGATGGCGATGCCGTTGGCGATGTCGGAGAAGGTCGCGGTGCCCTTGTCGGCCGCCACCACCAGGTACGGGTCGTCATCGTCGTGACGCACCACGTTGGCCGGCGGCACCACGCCACCGTCCTTGAGGTTGTCGGTGATGTCGAGCAGGCCGGAAATGAAGATGCGGTAGCACGCCACGCCTTCGGCGGCGATCTCGTCACGGCCGCCGCCCAGCGGCAGGCGACGCGGCAGGAAGCCGCCCTTGGCGCCAACCGGCACGATCACCGAGTTCTTCACCTGCTGGGCTTTGACCAGGCCCAGCACCTCGGTGCGGAAGTCCTCTTCGCGGTCGGACCAGCGCAGGCCGCCGCGGGCGACGTTGCCAAAGCGCAGGTGCACGCCCTCTACGCGCGGTGAATAGACGAAGATCTCGAACTTGGGCACCGGTTTGGGCAGTTCGGGGATCAGTTTGGGGTTGAACTTGAAGCTGAAGTACGACTTGTTCTGGCCGTTGGCGTCCGGCTGGTAGAAGTTGGTGCGCAGGGTGGCCTTGATAAGGTCCAGGTAGCGCCGCAGGATGCGGTCTTCGTTGAGCACCTGGACATCGTCCAGCGCGGTCAGGATGGCCTGTTCCAGGCGCTGCTGCTTGTCGTCCAGGTCGTCCTGGGTGAGCTTGCGCGCCAGGTAGAAGCGGGTCTTGAACAACCGGGTCAGCTCGCGGGCGATGTCGGTGTGGTTGTTCAGGGTGCTGGCGATGTAACCCAGGTCGAAGCCCAGGCGGATCTGCTTCAGGTAACGGGCGTACGCGCGCAGCAGCGCCACGTCGCGCCACGGCAGGCCGGCAGTCAGCACCAGGCGGTTGAAGGCGTCGTTTTCGGCGTCACCGCGCACGATATGGATGAAGGCATCCTGCAGGGTGTCGTTGAGCTGCTGGATATCCAGGCTCAGGCCTTCGCTGTAGGTGAAGGCGAAGTCGTGGATCCAGTACTCGCGGCCATTGGCATGGCGCAGGCGGTAGGGGAACTCGCCAAGCACGCGCAGGCCAAGGTTTTCCAGGATCGGCAGCACATCGGACAGCGCCAGCGGGGTGTCGGCGTGGTACAGCTTGCAGTGCAGGATGCGCTCACCCACTTGGGTCAGCGGCTGGTAGAAGCTCATCGCCAGTGGCTTGCTTTCAGACAGGTTCAGCACATGCTGCAGGTCGACCACGGCCGAGTGCGCGGCGAAGCGCTCGCGGTAACCGGCCGGGAAGCCTTTGGGGAAGTCGGCGAGGATGTTGGTGCCCTGGGCTTCGCCGAAGTTCTCCACCACCAGCGCCGAGTAGTCGTCATGCCACGAGCGGCACGCCTGGACCACTTCACGCTCGAGCTGCTGCGGGTCGATGTCGATGCGGTTCTTTGGGTCGACCCGTAGAATCAGTTGCACACGGGCCAGTACCGATTCGGAGAAGAAGGTCCAGAACTCACAGTCGCTGGCCTTCAGGCGCTCCATCAGCACCTGCTGGATCTTCTGCCGCACTTCGGTGGAATAGATTTCCCTTGGTACGTAAGCCAGGCAGTAGCAGAAGCGGCCGTACGGGTCCTTGCGCAGGAACACGCGGATCTTGTTGCGCTCCTGGATCTGCACGATCGCCATGACCGTGCTGAACAGCTCATCGATTGGTGTCTGGAACAGGTCGTCGCGCGGCAGCACTTCCAGCACCTGCGCCAGTTCCTTGCCCAGATGGGCCTTGGGATCGAAGCCCGAGCGGCGCTCGACTTCGGCCACCTTCACGCGGATGTACGGAATGGCATGCACGCTTTCGCCATACACCGACGAGGTGTACAGGCCCATGAAGCGGTGTTCCTTGACCACCTTGCCATCGGCATCCAGCTGGCGGATCGACACGTAGTCAGGGTAGGCCGGGCGGTGTACGCGGCTGGGCAGTGCAGCCTTGGCGAACGACAGCAGCAGCGGCTCGTTGAGGTAGGCCACGGCGTAGTCTTCGATGCGCAGCTCTTCTGTCGTCAGGCCCACACGCAGGCGGCGCGGCAGGCCAAGGAACGACTGCTCGTCGTACACCATCTGGCCGCCATCGGCGTCGCCCTTGACGGTGAACTCTTCATAGCCCAGGAAGGTGAAGTGGTTATCCAGCAGCCATTCGAGGAAGGCTTTGACTTCGCCCTTTTCGTGTTGCGCTGGGCCAAAGGCGGTCTGCTCCACCTGCGCCACCACTTCACGCAGCTTGGCCTTCATCGGTTCGAAGTCGGCCACTGCCACCCGTACTTCGGCCAGCACCTGCTCGATTTCTCGGGTCAGCACCGTCAGCTCGGCGGCGTTGGCGCAGCGGTCGATCTCCAGGTACATCAGCGACTCGTGGCGCACGCCCTCGCCCTGGGTGCCCTTGGGCAGCAGTTCAAGCAGCTCGCCCTTGGCACCACGGCGCACGCTGAGCACGGTGGTCTGCAGGGTGTGGATACTGTAGCCGCGGCGGTTGAGCTCGGTGCGCACCGAGTCGACCAGGAACGGCAGGTCGTGGTGCAGCACCTCGACCACGGTATGGGTCGATTGCCAGCCGTTGCGTTCGTAATCAGGGTTGTACACGCGCACTTGCGGGTACTCGGGGTCGAAACGCTCGATGATGCGCCAGGCTGACAGGGTGCAGCCGGCCAGGTCGGAAAGCCTGCGCTGGGTGAGTTCGTCCAGAGAGATGATGCCGAAGAACTGCTCGGCGAACAGCGTCACTTGTGGCAGGGACTGTTCGCTGATGTGCTGCGCCAGGGCCGCTTGCAGTTGATGCTGGAAGTCGGCTTTGCTGGCTGCGGTGAAGAACGCCATCTGTGGTACTCCGCTTGGGCTTTGTAATAGTTGAAGCGTCGCTGCGTGCGCCGTGTACGGATCAACGATAGCCAACCCGTGGCAAGGCGGACGGTAAAACCAGGCGTTGAACGTGCGCAGGCACGCCCAGGGCTCGCCGAAGCTTAACGACTGATCGGTCATCAACGCTTGCAGCGCTGCGACAATTTCGGTCAAGGGGCGGTAACTTTACGTTTATGCCTGTACGCAAGACTGTCAGAATTCCCTTCCGTTTCCTTTGATCCGAGCCTGCTCATGCAAATCAACACCGCACTGCTGTTCGCCACCCCTTGCGATGACGAGGAAGACAACATGGCGACCCTGTGCTGCCACAGCGACAAGGGTCAGATGTTTCTGCTTACCCGCTACCCGGACGAAGACACCGTCGACCTGACCCTGGATGACGAGCCGTCGACGCTGGATGGGCTGAAAGTCACCCTGAGCGCCAAGCGCCTGCTGATCGAAGTGGCGGCCGGCGACCGGGATGCATTGAAGGGGGACGAGGTGCTGGAAATCAACCTGACCAGCGCACTGAGCGACATGGATGAAGTGAAGCAAACCCTGGAGAACATCCTGGCCGGGACCGGGACCTTCGTCTGCGAGCTCTGAGCCCGAACCTACCGCAACGCCGCCTGCATCGCCTGCGCCTGCTCCCGCAACGCCTCGCAAAACGGCTCCACCGCCGCCGAGGCCGGCCGGTGGTCCGGGCGTATCAGCATCACCTGGTACGGCACCGACACCCGTAACCTGCGGATCGGCAGCCCGCCCTGGGCCGCCTCCAGCCCGCTCAGCGGATTGATGATCGCCACCCCCAGGCCTTGCCTGACCATGGCGCACACCGACGCGGCGCTGGTGGTCTCGATGATGGTGCGGCGGTTAACCCCCACTGCACGAAAGTGCTGGTCCAGGCGCTGGCGGTAGATGTCCAGGCTGGCCAGGTTGATGAAATCGACCTCGTGAAAATCGCTCAGTTCCAGCTCGGCCTTGGCCTGTAACGGGTGATGCTCGGGTAACACGCACACCATGTTGGCGCTGAACAGCAATTCACCATAAGCGCCGCGCGGTATCTGCTCGACCTCGGTCAGGCCAAGGTCGTGCTGCTGGGCAACCAGCGACTCCTCCAGCAAGGGCGACTCCTGCGCCAGGATGCTCACGCTCACGCCCCGGTGCTGCTGGTGAAAGCGCTGACAGGCCTTGGGCAACAAGGTCTGTGAAAACAGCGGCAGGCAGGTGATGGCCAGCCGCCCCTGCTCGAAATTGCGGATGGCCTGGGCAAAGCGATCGATGCGTTCCAGCCCGACATAGGCACGCTCGACCTCTTCGATCAACAGCAATGCCTGGGCCGTTGCCACCAAACGCCCACCTTCGCGCTCGAACAGATTCAGCCCGGTCACCTGCTCCAGGCGCGCCAGCTCGCGACTGACAGTGGGCTGCGAGGTGAACAGCAGCCGCGCCGCGCCGGTGACACTGCCTGCGGCCATGATGGCGCGGAACACTTCGATATGGCGGACGGACAGTTTCACGGCAGCACTCGGTGGGTCGACAATGGGCATATCAAATATGAATGGCCATCAGAAAAATAGCTATTTTTCTGAATTCCTGCTTTGCCTCATGCTCGTGGCCTTTCTTATAGGAGTAGCGCCACCATGACCGCACCCTTCACCCTCCTGGCCGAAGCCGTCCGCCAGCACGGCTCGCCGCTGTGGGCGTACGACACCGGTACCATCGCCGAACGTGTCGAGCAGTTGAAGGTGTTCGACACCGTGCGCTTCGCCCAGAAAGCCAACCCCAACCTGCATGTGCTGCGCCTGATGCGCGCCCATGGCCTGGTGCTGGACGCCGTGTCGCTGGGCGAAATGGAACGGGCCTTCGCCGCAGGTGCCAGCGTGGGCGGTGACCCTGCCGGCGTGGTGCTGACCTGTGACGCACTGGACCGCCCCACCCTGGAACGCGTGGTGGCCTCGAAAATCGAAGTCAACGCCGGCTCCATCGACATGCTGCGCCAACTCGGGGAACGCTCGCCCGGCCACCGCGTCTGGATCCGTATCAACCCAGGCTTCGGCCATGGCCACAGCCGCAAGACCAACACCGGCGGTGAAAACAGCAAGCATGGCATCTGGCACGAAGAGCTGGACGAGGCGCTGGCGTGCATCAAGGCGCACGGCCTGCACCTGGTGGGCGTGCACATGCACATTGGCTCGGGAGTGGACTACCAGCACCTGGAGCAGGTGGCTCGCTCGATGATCGAGCTGATCGGCCGCCTGGGCGTGGACATCGAAGCCTTCTCCATTGGTGGCGGGCTGTCCACCCCTTACCGCAAAACCGACAAGCCAGTCGACCTGCAACGCTATGCCCAGACCTGGGCAGTGGCGCGCAAGGAAATCGAAGCGATGCTCGGCCACCCGGTGCGCATGGAAATCGAGCCGGGGCGCTTCCTGGTGGCCGAGTCGGGCTACCTCGTGGCCGAAGTGCGTGCCGTCAAGCAAGTGGGCCGCAATACCTTCGTCATGATCGACGCCGGCTTCAACGACCTGATGCGCCCGGCGATGTACGGCGCCTACCACGGCATGACCCTGCTCGATGCCAACGGCCAGCCGGTGGACCGTCCACGGCAACCGACCGTGGTGGCCGGGCCGCTGTGCGAGTCGGGTGACGTGTTCACCCAGGATGACCAGGAACTGACCCCGCAGGAGCTGCCCCAGGCACAGGTGGGCGACCTGCTGGTGATCCACGACGCCGGTGCCTATGGCGCGTCGATGTCGTCGAACTACAACAGCCGGCCGCTGCTGCCGGAGTTTCTGATCGAGGACGGGGCACTGCGCATGATCCGTCGGCGCCAGACCGTGCAGGACCTCCTGGACTTGGAAGCGGGCTTTTAACCGCCGCATCATTGGGGGCCGCCCTGCGGCCCCAAATGCCCCTTGCAATCGCCCTGGCTCATCGCGACAATGCGATCAATTCCTATTCATATTGCGAATTTGACGCCATGTCGACGCTCGATCATCAGGCCCTGCATCAGCTCTACAGCGAAAACAACGGCTGGCTGAAGGGCTGGCTACGCGCCCGCCTGGGCAACGCCGCCGATGCCTCCGACCTGGCGCACGATACCTTTTTGCGGGTGATGACCGCGCGCAATCAATTGCCGATCCGCGAGCCGCGCAGCTACCTCAGCGCCATCGCCCGTGCGCTGCTGATCGACAAGGTCCGCCGCCGCACCATCGAACAAGCCTATCTGCAGGCCCTGGCCTTGCGCCCGGAACCGGTGGAGGTTTCGCCAGAGGTGCGCTTGTCCATCATCGAAATGCTGGTAACCGTGGACAGCCTGCTCGACGAACTCGGCGCCAAGACCCGCGCCATCTTCCTGGCGGTGCAACTGGAAGGCCTGACCTACGGTGCTGCGGCCGAGCGCTTCGGCGTGTCGGTGACCACCGTGAAGAATCACCTGATCAAGGCCATGACCCGCTGCCTGCTGGCAGTCGAAGGCTGAGCCGATGGATCTCAAGACACTCGAAGCCGCTGCCACCTGGTATGTACAGCTCAACGACGGCGCCAACAGCGAGGCCCGCACCCAGGCCTGGCGGCAGTGGTTGCAGGCCAGCCCACAACACGCTGCCGCCTGGGCTCGGGTAGAAAAGCTGCAGCAACAGTGGGCCATGCTGCCACCACAGGCGGCGCTGTCCAGCCTCGGCGCGGCACAGGCGCAGCGGCGCGAAGTGCTGAAGGTGCTGAGCCTGTTGCTGGCGATGGGCGCAGGTGGCTGGCTGGCCGCCGAGCAGGTGCCCTATCGCTCCCTGCTGGCCCAACAACGTACCGGCAGCCGCGAACGAAGCACCCTGCAATTGGTGGACGGCTCGCAGTTGGAGCTGAACGTGGGCACCGCGCTGGACGTGCGCTATGACGCGAAAGTGCGGGCGATTCAGCTGTATCAAGGGGAAATTCTGGTCCGCCCGGTCAGCGACCTTCAGCAGCGCCCATTCATCGTGCACACCGATGACGGCAGCGTGCTTGCCCGCAGTACCGAGTTCAGCATCCGCAAACTTGCGCGCCAGACCCGCGTGGGCGTGCTTCAGGGCAGCGTCGAGGTACGTCCACAGCGCCACCTTGATCGGCTGCTGCAACTGCAAGCGGGCCAACAAGTGAGTTTTGACCAGGATGACTTCGCCACCGCCCAGGCTCTACCCGCCGATTCCACGGCCTGGCTGCAGGGCATGCTGAGCGTTAACGACTGGCGGCTGGGCGACTTCATCGAAGAACTGGGGCGCTATCGGCCAGGCGTGCTGCGCTGCGCCTCCGCAATCCGGGCCATGAGTATCTCCGGAGCATTTCGCATCGATGATACCGATATCGCTTTGGCCAACCTGCCGAAAACCCTCCCTGTGAGGGTGCACTACCTCAGCCGCTATTGGGTGAGCGTGGAGCCTGCCTGAGCAGGCGCTGAAAAACCTACGCGCGAACCTTGCTGATTTCGATTCTCGTCCGTCCCTGACACAAGCCGCGACGACAGCGACTTTCTGCCATGACTCGGAAGGATCACGCAATGCCTCATCTGTACCCCACCCCTGCAACCAAACTGACCCAGGCCGTGCGCCTGGTGCTGTTCGGCATGTCCCTTGCCAGCGCGCCGTGCCTGCTGCTGATGCCTGCCCAGGCCATGGCTCAAAGCCAGACCGCCTACCATGTCCCCGCTGGCCCTTTGGGCAATGCCATCACCCAGTTTGGCGTGCAGGCGGGTGTGACCATTTCGTTCGACACCGAGCAGACCCGCAACCTGAGCAGCGCAGGCCTGGAAGGCAGCTACAGCGTCGAGGAAGGGCTGGTGCGGTTACTGAGCAATAGCGGCTTGCAGGCGCAGCGCCAGGGCAATGGCGGTTATGTGCTGGTGCCGGCAGACTACGGCACGGCCATGGAGCTGGGGCCGCTGAACATCGACTCCAATCGGCTGGATGCGACCAGCGAGGGCACCCAGTCATACACCGCCCGCGCAGTGACCATCGGCAAGGGCGTCCATACGCTGAAAGAAACCCCGCAGGCGGTCACCGTGATGACCCGCAAGATGCTTGACGACCAGAACCTGAACACCCTCGAACAGGTACTGGACAAGACCCCTGGCATCACCGTGTACGACTCGCCCATGGGCGGCAAATACTTCTACTCCCGTGGTTTCAACCTGGACGGCCAGTACCAGTACGACGGCGTGCCGCTGGACGTGGGTGGCAACTACGTGCAGGCCAACAGCTTTTCCAGCGACATGGCGTTCTACGACCGCGTCGAAATCCTCAAAGGCGCGGCCGGGATGATGAAGGGCTCCGGCTCCTCCGCTGGTGGTGTCAACTTCGTGCGCAAGCGCGGCCAGGACAAGGCCACGACCACTGTCACCCTGTCCGCCGGCAGCTGGGACAACTATCGCGGCCAAGTCGACGTAGGCGGCCCGCTGAACGAGTCGGGCAGCGTGCGGGGCCGCGCGGTGGCAGCCCTGCAGGACCGCCAGTATTTCTATGACACGGCCAAGCGCCAGGACCAGATACTGTATGGCGCCATCGACTGGGACGTCAGCGCCGACACCACCCTGGGCTTCGGCCTGGCCTACGAGGACGTCGATGCCACACCGTGCTATGCCGGCGTGCCACGCTACGCCGATGGCAGTGACCTGAAGCTGTCGCGTTCCACCTGCCTGGGGGCCAGTTGGAACGACCTGCAAAGCCAGCGTATTACCGGCTTTGCCGACTTCAAGCACCGCTTCAACGATGACTGGACACTGAACTTCGCCTCGGTCTACACCCACAACGACCAGGACATCGAATACGCCTACTCCGAAGGCACGGTGCCGGTCGGCGCCAACACCGCCAGCATGGCCGTCCGCGCCGGTCGTTTCGACTACGACCAGGACGACTACGGCTTCGATAGCTATATTGATGGCAAGTTCGAGGCGTTCGGCCTGCAGCATGAGCTGATCATCGGCGCCAACGCCAGCCGGCAGAAAACCCATGATTACTTCGCGCTGATTCTACTGGACGGCAAGCAGAACCCGTTCAACCCCTCCCCGAACTTCCCTCGCCCGTCCAAGGACGATTACCTGGTCAACCCGACCCGTGGTGGCAGCGTACCAACCGATTCCACCACCACCCAATACGGCACCTACGCCAACCTGCGCTTGAAGCTGGCAGAGCCGCTTACCCTGGTACTGGGCGCGCGGGTCAGCTGGTACCGCAACAAGAGCGACTCCTACACCGAGTTCTACGATTACTGGGTGAACAACCGCAGTGAGGAAAACGGCCAGGTCACGCCGTTCGCCGCCGTGCTTTACGACCTGAACGACCAGTGGACCGCCTACGCCAGCTACGCCGACATCTTCCAGCCGCAGAGCGACAAGGTGAACGCCGAGCGGCAGCCACTTCAGCCCAAGACCGGTGCCAACTACGAGATTGGCATCAAGGGCGAGCTGCTTGGCGGCGCGCTGAATACCTCGTTCAACCTGTTCCGCACCGTCGAGAACCACCGCGCGGAAAGCGACTACATCGAGACCTGCCCGTCAGGCGACGGGTATTGCTACACCGACAGCGGCAAGGTGCGCGCGCAGGGTTTCGAAGCCGAGATCAGCGGCTCGCCGATCGAGCGCCTGCAACTGTTGGCGGGCTACACCTACACCCAGACCAAATACCTGAAGACCATCGAAGACAGCGACCCCACCGAGCTGACGTTCACCTCCAGCTTCATTCCACGGCACATGTTCAAAGTGTGGGGTGACTACCAGCTGGGCGGTGCCCTGGAACGCTGGACCCTCGGTGCCGGTCTGAACAGCCAGAGCGAGAACTTCCGCACCACCCGCAACACCCGCGTCGAGCAGGCGGGCTACACCGTGTGGAACGGCCGCGTGCAGTATCGCCTGGACCAGAACTGGACCGTCGCCCTCAACGGCAACAACCTGTTCGACAAGAAGTACTACGCCACCATCGGTGCGCCGGGCTGGGGTAACTTCTATGGTGAGCCGCGTAACTTCATGGTGACCTTGCAGGGGGCGTTCTAAACCTGGCCACCGTCCAACGAGCGCACGCCGCCCATGTAGTGCTCCAGGCGGCTGCGCAGCCAGCGCTCGGCGGGGTCGCTGTCGGTGGTGCTCAACCAGACCATCGCCAGCTCCAGCGCCGTGGTTTCGAACGGCAACTGCTCAGCCTGCAGGTTGCCCCAACGCTCCATGCCCTGTGCGGCATAGTCCGGGCAACAGGCCAGCAGGTCGGTGCCAGCCAGAATCGCCGGCAGCGAACTGAACTGCGGCACCGACAACACCACCTTGCGTTCGCGGCCAATCTCTTTAAGCCAATCGTCTACCACACCCTGGGTGTTGGCGGTGGGCGAAACCTGAACGTGCGGGCGGGCGCAGAACTCATCCAGTGTCAGTGGCGTGGCCGACTTGTCGGCGCGCACTACCCTGCCCTGCATCGTGCGCAGTACCTTGCGCTTGGCATTGGCAGGCAGCCCCTTGGTCTGGCTGATGCCGACCGTTACATCGCCCGCTGCCAGCAAGTCGGGGATGCGCCAGTAATCCACATGCTGCACGACCACCACCACATTCGGCGCCTCGACCCGCAACGCCCGCAACAGCGGCGGCAACAGCCCGGACTCGACGTCATCGGACAAACCGATGCGGAAGGTCATCTTGCTGGTCAAGGGGTCGAAATCGTGGGTCAGGCTGAGGGCGACGGACATCGCATCCAGGGCCGGGGTGAGGTACTTGATCACCTCTTCGGCCCTGGCCGAGGGCTCCATGCGGTTACCCACACGGACCAGCAACGGGTCGTTGAACATCGCACGCAACCTGGCCAGCGCGGCGCTGACCGTGGGTTGGGCGACGAACAGCTTTTCCGCGGCACGGGTGAGGTTGCGCTCCTGCATCAGGGCTTCGAACACCACCATCAGGTTGATATCGGCTTTGCGCAGTTCGTTGCGGTTCATTGGCGCCCCCGGCCCGTTCGTGTTGTGCGGGTTCAATTCCAGCATCGACAAGCAGCCTAGTCGAGTCAAAACCTGCAGCGCACCGCCATTGCCCCACACTGCGCAATCCGGGTAATCTTCCGCACTCTTCCCTTCCGGCCTCCCCTGCCGTGCACCGCCCAGGCGTTAACTCGCGAAGCGGTCATTCATGATGCCGACCCCCGCATGGCCGCCACCTGCTGGCGCGCCCATCCGCCATCAATTCACTCAGGATGACCGCATGATCATTCGCCAAGGCATCGCTGCAGACTACCCGCAGCTGCTCGACATCTGGCTGCGCGCCGTACGCGCGACGCACCACTTTCTACAACCCTGCGACATCGACGCGCTGTTGCCACAGCTGCGTGACCTGTATTTTCCGGCCGTCGAGCTGTGGGTTGCAGTAGACACCGATGACCAGCCCCTGGGCTTCATCGGCTTCAATGAAAACCACGTGGAAATGCTCTTCGTCGACCCCGCGCGCCACGGCCAGGGCATTGGCCGCGCACTGCTGGATTTCGGCCGCCAGTCGCGCAGCACGATGAGTGTCGATGTCAACGAGCAGAACCCGCAGGCAACAGGGTTTTACCAGCACTATGGCTTTGTCCAGACCGGCCGCTCGCCGCTGGACGGTGAAGGCCGCCCGTTTCCTTTGCTGCACATGAGCTTGCCCGCCGACCCATGACCGACACTGGGCGACCAACCTGCAGAGGGCCGGTGAAGCGTTCGAAATTCTGTCGCTGATACACTATCAAGCGATGAAGTTTGCGAGACCGAGCAAAGGTATGAACCCGACGCGCTATTCCACCGTGGCAAAGGACTTGATGGAAGGCATTGCCAGTGGCCGCTACCCGGTAGGCAGCCTGCTGCCGACCGAGTTCGAGCTGTGCGACCTTTACGAGGTGAGCCGTCATACGGTGCGCGCAGCGATCGACCAGCTGCTCAACCAGGGGCTGGTGTCGCGGCGCAAGCGCGTGGGCACTCGGGTCGAGGCCAGCAGCCCGCGCGGCGGCTATTCGCAATCGCTGGCCAGCGTGGCCGACCTTGCACACCTGGCCGAAACCCAGCAGCGGGAAATCCAGAACGTGCGCCACTTCGTCGCCGACCTGAGCGAGGCCACGCGGCTGGGGTTGGTGCCGGGGGAGCATTACTTCTGCGTGTCGAGCATTCGCGTCGACCGCCTGCACAATGCCGCACCGCTGTGCTGGACCGATGTGTATGCACAGCGCGACCATGCCGAGGTTATCGAGCTGGCGCGCGAACACCCCGACCAGCTGATTGCCGGGCTGATCGAGCAGCACTATGGCCGGTCGATCGCCGTGGTCGACCAGCAGGTGCGGGCGGTGTTGCTGACCGCTGAAATGGCCCGGGTGCTAAGGGCCGAGGCGGGTTCGCCTGGGCTGAAGATCACCCGCCATTACCGCGAGGAAAACGGTGACCTGATGGCGGTTTCCGAGACCGTGCACCCGGATGACCGCTTTACCCTGGTCACCCAGATGCGTCGCGACCGTTCGCCATCCTGATCGCGCAATCGGGGCTGCTGCGCTTCACATACCCAGAACGCGTTCAGCCTCCAGCAACTGCTGCGCCCGCCCCGTGGTCACCCGATGATCTCGCGCCAACCACCCATAGATCGTCGGCAACACGAACAAGGTAAACAACGTACCCACCAGCATCCCGCACACAATCACCACCCCCAGCCCGAAGCGGCTATTGGCCCCGGCGCCACTGGCGAACAGCAGTGGCAGCACGCCAAAGGTCATCGCCGCCGTGGTCATCAGCACCGGCCGCAAGCGTATCTGCGCAGCTCGGACAATGGCGGCAGCACGATCAAGGTTGTCGCGCACCTGGATCTCGTTGGCGAACTCCACCATCAGGATGCCGTGCTTGCTGATCAGGCCGATCAGCGTCACCAGGCCAATCTGCGTGTAGATGTTCAACGTGGCCCAGCCCAGCGCCAGCGGCAGCAGTGCGCCGCAGATCGACAGCGGCACGGTCACCAGAATGATCAACGGGTCGACCAGGCTTTCGTACTGCGCTGCCAGCACCAGGTAGATCACCACCAAGGCAGCGAGAAACGCCCACATCAAGGCAAAACCCTCCTGCACATACTGGCGCGACTCCGATTGCCAATCGTGGCTGAAGCCCGGCGGCAGTTCGGTGGTGAGCTGTTCGAGAAATGCCACGGCGTTGCCCATCGACACTCCTGGCGCCGGGATCGCCTGCAGGGTACTGGCGTTCTGCTGATCGAACTGCAATAGGCGGTTGGGCGCCACCTCGATATCCAGGTGCACCACCGTAGCCAACGGCACCAGGCTGCCATTTTCGGCGCGCACGTATTGACGATTGAGCGCCGCAGGCGTCAGGCGCTGGTCCTGAATACTCTGCGGGATCACGTCATAGGACCGCCCGAACAGGGCGAAACGGTTGAGGTACTGCTCGCCCACCAGCACCCCCAGCGACTCGCCAATGGCCTGCATGCTGATGCCCAGGCTAGCCGCCTTGGCGCGGTCGACGCGCACCTTGACCACTGGGTTGTTGTAGTCGAGGTCGCTGTCCACCACGGCAAACAGCCCGCTGTCGCGGGCGCGCTGCTTGAGCACCTCCATGGTCTGGTACAGCTCGGGGTAATCCTGGGCACTGCGCAGCACCATCTGCACCGGCAGGCCGCCACTGGAACCCGGCAGCGAAGCGACCTGGAAGGCGAAGATGCTGCTGCCTTCGATATCCGCCACTGCCTGCTGCAACTGTGCCTGCACCTGCGCGGCAGAACGCTCGCGCACCTGCCAGGCGCTGAGGTTGATGCCACCAAAACTGGCGGCCGGGCCGTCGGTGCCGTTGATGATCCAGGTGTCGGTGGTTTCGCCGATGGACTTCATCACCTCGTCCAGTTTCAGCGCAAAGTGCTCCACATATTCCAAGCTGGCATGCTGCGGCGACTTGATGGCGGTCAGCACCGCCGCCTGGTCCTCGGCCGGGGCCAGCTCACGCTGGGGCAGCAGGTACAGCCAGGGCAGGCTCAGGCACACCAGCAGCGCCACGCCGCCACTGATCCAGCGATGTGTCAGGGTGTAGGCCAGCACCCGTCCATAGGCGCCAGTCAACCCAGCGAACAACCGATCGGCCATGTTGGCCATCGCGCCATGCTGCTGTCCGGGTTGCAATAGCAACGAGCTCATTACCGGCGACAACGTCAGCGCCACGATGCCCGAAACGATCACCGCTCCCGCCAAGGTCAGGGCAAATTCGCGGAACAGCGTGCCGGTCAGCCCGCCCATCAGCCCGATCGGCGCATACACCGCCGCCAGGGTCAGGGTCATCGCGATCACCGGCCCGGCGATTTCCCGTGCCCCGATCAATGCCGCAGCGACCGGTGACCTGCCCTCTTCGATATGCCGGTGCACGTTCTCCACCACCACGATGGCATCGTCCACCACCAAGCCGATGGCCAACACCATCGCCAGCAACGTCAGCAGGTTGAGGCTGAAGCCGAACAGCAACATCAGGCCCGCGGCACCGAGCATCGACAGCGGGATGGCAACCACCGCAATCAGCACGCTGCGCAGCGACCCCAGGCACAGCCAGATCACCAGCACCACGATCAGCATCGCCTCCACCAAGGTGCGCAGTACTTCATGGATCGAAGCGTCGATGAAACGTGCGGTCTCGTAGGCCAGCGCCACATGCACACCGGGTGGCAGGGTCTGCTGAATCTGCGGCAACAGTTGGCGAATACCCTCGACGATCACCAGTGGGTTGCCGGTCGGCGTGGGGAACAGCCCCAGGTGCACGGCAGGCCTGCCATCCATGGTGGCGCTGGTCTGGGTGGCCGCCGCATTCAGCTCGACGGTGCCGACATCGCGCAGGCGTACCAAATCGGTGCCATCGTTGCGAATGATCAGCTCACGGAAGTCCTCGACCCGGGTCAGGTCGGTGTCCACCTGGATGTCGGCCAGCACGTATTGTCCGCGCACCTGGCCCGGCGTCGCCTGGTAGTTGTTGGCCCGCACCGCCTGCGCCACGTCCGCTGCTGTCACCCCGCGCCCAGCCATCTGTTCACTGTCCAGCCACAGGCGCATGGCCAGGCGCTGCCCGCCAAACGACTGCACCTTGGCCACGCCGTCGATGCCAGAGAACTGCGGTTCCACCACCCGCGACAGGTAATCGCTCAGTTCCGGTATCGACAGGCTGTCGCTGGCAAAGCCCACGTAGGCTACCGCCGTGGAGTCGCCAGCCGAAAGCTCTACCACCGGGTCGTAGGCCTTTTCCGGCAGGCGATAGCGCACCTGGTTGACCTTGGCCATGGTCTCGGCCAGCGCCTGGGTCGAGTCGCGGTTGAGCACCATGCGCAACGTGATCAGGCTGCGCCCCTGTTGCGAGGACGACGAGAGGTAGTCGATGCCCTCGACCGACGACACCGCCTGGGTAATCGGCTGGGTCACAAAACCCTGCATCAGCTCGGCGGAGGCGCCGGGGTACTCGGTACTGATGGTAATGGTCGAGCTTTCCAGCAAGGGGTACTGGCGGATCGGCAATTTGCCCATGGCAAACAGCCCCATCAGGATGATCAGGCTGCTGACCACCAGCGCCAGCACCGGCCGGCGCACGAAGACATCGGTAAACTTCACGACTGCCGCCCTCCCTGGCTGGCCTGCAGGCTGTCCTGCGCCACGGGCTCGACCGGCATGCCGTCACTGAGCTTCAACTGGCCGGAAACCACCACCCGGTCACCGGGCGCCAGGCCGGACGTGACCTCCACCCGCCCTTGCCAGCGCTCACCGGTGGTTACCCGCACCCGGCTGACCCGAGTGCCATGCGCCGGGTCCTGGGTCGCAACGAATACCGTCTGGCCATAAGCGGTGTAGGTGATCGCGGTTTCCGGCACGGCCAGCACGGTCGACGGCTGCGCGGCATCCAGGCGCACGCCAGCGTACATGCCCGGCTGCAACTGCCCGTCCGGGTTCGGCAAGGCTGCCTGCACCTGCACCAGGCGCGCCTTGCTGACCACCGGATCGACCGCCACCACCCGGGCCTGGAAGCCTTGCCCGCGCACTGCGTCCACCGTCAGTGCCAGCACTTGCCCGACGTGCACTTCGGGGGCAGCCTGCTCGCCCAAGGCAAAATTCACATGCAACTGGCTGATGTCAGCCAGGCTGACAATCGCCTCGCCGGCGCCCAGGTATTGGCCCTGATGCACCCGACGGATGCCGAGCTTGCCGGCAAACGGTGCGCGAATGGCCTTCTGCGCGATCAACGCCTCGACATGCTGCAGCTCACCACTGGCCACGTCCACGGCAGTGGCGGCGTTGTCCAGCAGCTCTTGCGACACGGCATTCATCGCCCGCAGCTTGCGGCTGCGCTGCAGCACCACTTCAGCGTTACGCAATTTTGCCCGCAACTGCACCCGCTGGGCCTGCTCCGGCGCGTCGTTGAGCTGCACCAGCAACTGCCCGGCCGTTACCGTCTGCCCCGACTCGAAGGCGATGCGGGTAATACGCCCCGCCGTCTCAGCCGCCACCTGCACCTGGTTGACCGCCTCCAGCTCCCCCGAAGCAAAGTTCTGCCGCGCCAACTGCACCTGCTCGGCCGTGGCCAAGGCCACCTTGGTCGCCGGCCACGCCGCCGCAGCGGGTGGCGCCGAGCCGCTACCCACCAACGCATAGGCAGCGGCCAGCACACCGGCTACAGCGCCGGCCCAGGCCAGTAACGTCCGTTTGTTCATGCAGAGCTCCGATCATGAGGAAAGCGGTTGCGGGGAAGATCGGGCAGGACTATAAGAGCTCAACTTAACTTGAGGTCAACACGCATGGCGGTGGACAACACGCGAATGCTCACAGTGGGTGAAGTGGCCAAACGCAGTGGCGTGGCGGTGTCTGCGCTGCATTTCTACGAAACCAAGGGGCTGATCGCCAGCGTCCGTACGGCGGGCAACCAGCGCCGCTACCCCTCACTGGTGCTGCGTACACTGGCGATTATCAAAGTGGCACAGCGCACCGGTATTCCGCTGGAGGACATCAAGCAGGCATTCAGCCGTTATGCGCCCAACAGCAAGCTTACGGCGGCGCAGTGGGGCGAGATGTCCACGGCCTGGCGCGAAGACCTTAACGCCCGGATTCGCACGCTGGAGGCGTTGCGCGACAGCCTGGACAACTGCATTGGTTGCGGTTGCCTGTCACTGGAGGACTGCCCGCTGCGTAACCCCGAGGATGTGCTGGCCAAGGAAGGTAGCGGGGCGCGAATTCTTGAGAAGAAGGCCCGCTAGCCTCGCCCTCTCAAGCCAGGTGCGATCCCTTGTAGGAGCGGCCTTGTGTCGCGATCGGGCTGCAGGGCAGCCCCGGCAATGTGTGCGTCGTTGCTGAGATCCTGGGGCCGCTTTGCGGCCCGATCGCGACACAAGGCCGCTCCTACAGGGACCGCGTGGCCTGACGGTAATAAGCAATCGCTTGGAACCATTGCGGCCTGCCAACGCCCTAAGCCTGTGCTGTTAACCCTAGCCGCTCACAGGAAGGAACTAAGCCATCATGAAACGCGAACAGATCGAAGGTGTTGCAGAGAACCTTGCAGGCAAGGCGCAGAGCGCTGTCGGCCGGCTGGTCGAAGACCCCTCGCTGGAAGCCGAAGGCGATGCGCGTCAGGCTGCAGGCCAGGTGACCAAGACCTATGGGGATGCCCTGGACACGGTGTCTTCGTTCGTCAAGGAAAAACCTATCGCCGCGCTGGCAATCACCGCCGCTGTCACACTGGTGATTTCTCGCCTACTGCGCCGTTGACCCAGGGCGCAGCAGCCGGTTCAGGGCCGGACATGTGGTCCGGCCTGCACCCTCACCAGATGGCGATATCGTAGGTAAGGTACAAGCGATTGCTGTCGCGCCCGCGGGCAAAATCCGAACGATAGATATAGTTGCGCAGCTTCACACCCAAACCTTTCAGCGGCCCGCCCTGCACCACGTAGGCAAGCTCGGCGTCACGTTCCCACTCCTTGATGCCCTCGGCACCCGAGCGGCCATTATCGCCACTAAGGTATCGCGCCATGAAGGTCAGGCCCGGCACGCCTGCTGCCGCAAAGTTGTAGGCGTAGCTTGCCATCCAGGTCTTTTCTTCTTCCTCGATGAACTTGCCGATGCCGACGTTGCTGAACGAATACACCGTCGCACCGCTGATGTAAGGCAACCCTGCCTCACCGTCGAGCACCTGGTAGCCGGCACCGAGGGTATGGCCCGAATGGGCATAGGCCATCTGCCCGCTGAACATGTCGTTGTCGATTGCGCCGCCCTGGGCGGCACCGCTGTCGCGGCTCTTGAAATAGCGCAGGTCAGTGCTCAACACACCACCCGCCAGCGGCAGTTCGTGTACCAGGCCGGCGAAGTCCTGCCGGTAGAAGTGCTCGAGCTGGCCATGGAAGTAGCTCAGGCGCAGTTGTTTGCTGACGGCATAATCGGCGCCGGCGAAGTTGAAGTCACCGGACCTGCCGCCCGCGTACCCATCCAGGTACAGGCCGGTGCTGTCCGATGAATCACGCTGTTTGAAGCGGTCCAGGTGGCCCGCTGTCAGTGTCAGCCCGTCGATATCCGTACTGGTCAGCTGGGTACCCTCGTACGTCTGCGGCAACAGCCGCGCGTCGTTGTAGACCAGCACCGGCGTTTTCGGCAGCAAGGTACCGTGCTTGACCACAGTCTGCCCGACGCGGGCCTTGGCCGTTACCCCGGCGCTGGCAAATTCGTCCGCCGCACGGCCGTCGTCATGAACCGGCAGCAGCCCGGTGCCGCTGCGCCCACGGCCAGAGTCCAGCCTGACACCCACCAGCCCGAGGGCGTCCAGCCCCACGCCCAATGCGCCGGGTGTGAATCCGGATTGGTAGTCCAGCAGAAAACCCTGTGCCCACTCCACCCGCTCGCTCTTGGCGCTAGCGGCAGCACGTGCACTCATGCCGTGTTCGTCGCGGAAATTCTCGTTGAAGTAGACGTTGCGTAGTTGAAGCTTGAGCTTGCTGTCATCGACGTAACCGGCAGCGCCGGCAACAGGCAGCCAGCCGCAGAGCAGGCCACACGTGGCCCCACGGAACACAGCACGGGACATGATCGGTACTCTTGTTGTTGTTTTCAGGATGCACAAGGTGCCGGGCGCCGGGCAGCGCCCGTAACGCTCAGACGAAGAAGGACAAGGCCCCTGTGAGCAAAGCCAGTGCAGTGATCACCAGCGAGGTGAGCACGGCCCACTTGAAGGTCGCCTTCTGGAAGTCACCGATGTCGCGGTCGACCATGCCGACCAGCAGCAACGTCGACGCCACCAGCGGGCTCATCAGGTGCACCGGCTGGCCGAGCACCGAGGCGCGGGCAATTTCCAGCGGGTCGATGCCGTAAGCCGCTGCGGCGTTGGCCAGGATCGGCACCACGCCAAAGTAATAGGCGTCGTTGGACAGCACGAAGGTCAGTGGCATGCTGGTCAGCGCCACCACCAACGGGAACCAGTGGCTCCATTCTTCGGGAATCCAGTCCACCAGGGTTTGCGCCAGGGCGTCGACCATCTTGGTACCCGAGAAGATCCCGGCAAAGATACCCGCGGTGAACACCAGCAGCACCACCGTCATGGCGTTACCCGAGTGCGCCAGAATGCGCGCCTTCTGCAGTTCCAGCTGTGGGTAGTTGATCATCAACGCGGCGACGAAGCCGATCATGAACAGGATGGCGGCATGCATCAGCCCCATTACCAGCGCAGTCATGACGGCGATGACCAGCAACAGGTTCACATAGGCCAGGCGCGGGCGCTTGTACGGGTTGTCGCCGAGGATTTCCTTGATGTAGCAGTTGCCGCCACCGGACTCCAGGGCGATGTTGCCGATGCGGCGGCGTTCGGTGCGCCCCAGCAGGAAGGCCGTGAACACCACCCAGGCCGCACCGCCAATCATGGTCGGCAGCATCGGGATGAAGTACTCGCTGGCGTCCAGACCAAGCGCGGCGATGGCCCGCGTGGCCGGCCCGCCCCAGGGGCTCAGGCCGCTCATGATGCTTAGCGACAGCATCGACACCGTGGCCAGAATCATCGGGTTCATGCCGATACGCTTGTAGAGCGGCAGCATGGCGGCACAGGTGATCATGTAGGTGGTCGTGCCATCGCCGTCCAGTGCCACCAGAAGTGACAGCAGTGCAGTGCCGATGGCGATCTTGACCGGGTCGCCATTTACCCGCTTGAGGATCTTGCGGATCAGCGGGTCGAACAGGCCGGCATCGATCATCAGACCAAAGAACAGGATGGCAAACAGCAGCAGCGCTGCCGATGGCGCAACCATTTTCAGGCCGTCGAGCATCATCTTGCCCAGCTCGGGGGCAAAGCCGCCGATGACGGCGAACACGATCGGGACAACGGTCAGCGCAACGATAGGCGACAGGCGCTTGCTCATGATCAGGTAGGTGAAGGTCACCACCATGATCAGGCCCAGGAGTGCGAGCATGGTCTTTCTCTCTTGTTTTTATTGTGCGTGGCCGCCCGCCGGGCAGGCAGCCTCCAACCCCACTCGGCATCGCTGCGACGCTGAGTGGAATTTTAAGTCAATGTTCAGTAGTACGAAGGGCGTTCAGCCCTGGCGGTGCGGCTCGGCGGGCCAAGTGGCCTGGCCAGGTGTAGCGCAATCCGGCTGTACCGGTTGTTCACCGTTGAGTGTGCGCAGCAGCGTATCCCGCTCACAGGCATTCTCGGACAGCGAGATCACCACGGTGGCCACTGCATTGCTGGCAAGGCTGGTCAGGGCGCGGGCTTCAGACATGAAGCGGTCGACGCCGATCAGCAGCGCCAGGCCGGCCAGAGGGATGTCGTGAATCACAGTCAGGGTCGAGGCCAGGGCGACGAAACCACTGCCTGTCACCCCGGCGGCGCCTTTGGACGACAGCAACATGATCGCCAGCATGGTCAGCGTCTGCCCCAGGGTGATGTCGATGTTGCAGGCCTGGGCGATGAAGATGGCCGCCAGCGACAGGTAGATGGCTGTGCCGTCGAGGTTGAACGAGTAACCGGTTGGCAACACCAGGCCTACCACACCTTTCTTGCAGCCCAGCTATTCGAGCTTTTCCAGCATGCGCGGCAGCACCGGCTCGGTGGACGAAGTACCCAGCACCACCAGGAACTCCTCGCGAAAATAGCGCAGCAGTTTCCACAGGCTGAAACCATGGGCACGGCAGATGCCACCCAGTACGACCAGTACGAAGAACGCACAGGCGATGTACAGCGTACCCACCAGCTTGGCCAGGGCACCGAGCGAGGTGATGCCGTACTGCCCGACGGTAAAAGCCAGCGCACCAAAGGCACCCACCGGCGCAAAGCGCATCAGGTAGCCAAAAATGCGGAACACCATGGTCGAGGCAGACTCCAGCACATCCAGCACTGGCTTGCCCTTGTCCCCCATCGACGACAGGGCGAAGCCGCTGAGCACGGCAATGAAAAGCACCGGCAACACTTCACCCTTGTTGAAGGCGCCAATGAAGGTATCGGGAATGATGTGCATGAAGAAGTCGACCACGCCCAGCTTGGCTGCCGACGCGGTGTACTGGCTGAGGCCTTCGGTGCTGAGGGTGGCGGGGTCGATGTTCATGCCCACACCCGGCTTGAACAGGTAAACCGCCGCCAGGCCAATCACCAGGCTCACCACCGTCAGGCCCAGGAACAACAGCAACGTCTTGCTCATCAGGCGCCCCAGCGAGCGCTTGTCGGTCATCCCGGCTATGCCGGTGACAATGGTGCAGAACACCACCGGGGCGATCATCATCTTGATCAGCTTGATGAAGGCGTCGCCCAAGGGCTTGAGCGCAACGGCCTGTTGCGCCCAGAAGTGGCCGACCAATACGCCCAGCAGGACGGCGCAAAGGATCTGGAAATACAGCGATTTGGCGAGTTTCATGGGGCATCACCATTGTTGAAATTGTGCGGATGCGCTTGGTGCATGTATGAAGCAGGCGGCATGCCGCCTTTGACTACCCTGCCAGCCTGCGCAAGGTAGGGGCGTAGACAAAGCCTGAGAAGAGCCGCCGAGCGGTTCGTACCACCGAAACCTGGGTTGTCTTGCCGTCGGCAGCACTGCGCGACAGCGCCACATCGATACCGCCGCTCGGGTGCTCCAGGCGCACGTCGGTCAACTGCCGGGCGCCCTCGCCAAGCAGGTCGCCAATTACCGTACCGGGGCTGACGCAGGCTGTCGCCAGCCCTACCGCCCCGGTGATGGCCAACGCACGGTGACAGTTGTGCGGCATGAAGTAACGCACCTGCAATGTGCCGTCGTAGCGTGGCGCAGACACCAGCACCGGCTTGGGGATTACCATGCCACTGACGTCGCCAAGGCCCATGGCCTTGCCAGCTTTCAGGCGCAGTGCTTCAAGGCGCTTGAGCAGTTTTTCGTTGGCGTCGAGTTCTGCAGGGGTTTCCGATCCGGTCACCCCCAGTTGACTGGCCTGCACGACCATCATGGGCATGGCCATGTCGATGCAGGTTACCGGTACGCCATCGATCACATCCGTGGCCTTGCCGGTGGGGAACAGCTTGCCGGTCTTGCTGCCCACGGCATCGAGAAAGGTCAGGTGCACCGGGGCGGCAGTGCCCGGTACGCCATCGATTGCCGTGCGGCCTTCGTAGCGCACGATACCGCCGGGGGTTTCCACCAGCGAATTGACCAAGGTACCGGTGTTCAGGTTACGGATGCGGACCAAGGTCTTGCCATCCTGCCCTTTGACCAGGCCTTGCTCGATGGCGAACGGGCCCACGGCGCACAGCATGTTGCCGCAATTGGGCGCGGTGTCGACACGGCGCTGGGCAACCATCACCTGAACGAACAGGTAATCGACATCAGCCTCGGGGTGCAACGAAGGGCTGACGATCGCCACCTTGCTGGTTTGCGGGCTGCCGCCACCGATGCCATCGATTTCCAGCTCATGGCCAGAGCCCATCAGGTTGATCAGCAACTCGTCACGTTCGACCACATTGGCAGGCAGGTCCCAGGCGTGGAAGAACGGCCCTTTCGAGGTACCACCGCGCATGAGTACGCAAGGAATACGTTGCATGATTTTGCACTCTTGTTGATCAATGGACATCATTGATGCTGTGAGCAAAAGAGTGACAGGCCTGGATAAATCAATCCAATGCAAATATCGTAGCCATTATTGCGATTCAAACATCAATCAAACACGGCGACAGTAGCGGGTTTTCTTATGGAATATGAGCTGCAAGACATCAGATCTTTCGTGAAAATCGCCGAACTCGGCAGTTTCCACGAAGCCGCCGAAGCACTTCACCTTTCCCAGCCGGCCTTGAGCCGGCGGATCAAGAAGCTGGAGGAAGGCCTGGGCACCTCGCTACTGGAGCGCACCACCCGCCGGGTCAGCCTGACCAGCGTGGGCCGCGACTTCCTGCCCAAGGCCAGGCGCCTGCTGGATGATTTTGAAGACTCGATCCTCAGCATTCGCGAGCTGGCCGAGCGCCAGACCGGCCAGGTTACCCTTGCTTGCATCCCCACCGCAGCGTTCTACTTCCTGCCGTCGGTGATCCGCGATTACAACGAGCAATACCCGAAAATCCGCATTCGCCTGCTGGACCTTAGCGCCAACGACGGGCTCGAAGCCGTGCTGCGCGGCGAGGCCGATTTCGGCATCAACATGATGAGCGGCCAGCACCCGGACATCGAGTTTGTCACACTGGTGCAAGAGCACTTTGTGCTGGCCTGCAGGCGCGACCACCCACTGGCGAACCGGGCCTCCGTTACCTGGACGGAACTGGCTGACTACCGCCTGATCGGCGTCGGCCGCCTGAGCGGCAACCGCATGCTACTGGACCACGCGTTGTCCGGGCTCAACCTGCGACCCAAATGGTTCTACGAAGTGCAACACCTGTCCACGTCGCTGGGCATGGTCGAGGCCGGGCTGGGTGTGTCCGCCATGCCCAGCCTGGCCATGCCCGACGCCGACCACCCGACGCTGGTCAGCGTGCCGCTGATCGAGCCGCAGGTTAGCCGCACGCTGGGGTTGGTATACCGGCGCGGCGCATCGTTGTCGCCTGCGGCGGAGAAGTTCGTTTCGATCTTGCTGGAGAAATGGACCAATCGCTGAGGCTTGGCCCACCCTGCCGCTGCCTCATCTGTGACCACCCACAGGTTCCGCGTTGAGTGCAGGGATATGCTATCCCTGTGGGAGCAGGCATGCCCAGGCAGCCTCAGTCGTTCTTGCCCAGCATGTACTGGTCAAAATGCTCGATATGCTCGTCAAGGTTGTCCTCGAGCATCATCCGGTACTGCTCACAGAAGTA
Organism: Pseudomonas sp. NBRC 111132; assembly: GCF_001320565.1. Classification (NCBI taxonomy): domain Bacteria; kingdom Pseudomonadati; phylum Pseudomonadota; class Gammaproteobacteria; order Pseudomonadales; family Pseudomonadaceae; genus Pseudomonas; species Pseudomonas sp. NBRC 111132. The sequence goes on along the minus strand of NZ_BCBI01000066.1, from coordinate 5,983 downwards.
CTTCAGAATCTCTTCCCGCGCGGCGCCAAGCTCGGCGCCGCTCTTGAAGCTGCGGGCGCTCATCCAGGCGCTGAAGCGGGCGGCACCGAAGGTCAGCGAGGCGCTTACCTTGCCCAGGTCTTCGAACTTTTCGATCTGCTGGTTCGCCAGTTCGATGTGCGCATCGGCACGGTCATAAAAAGCCTGGTCGGTAGCTTGGGTCATTGCGGTTCACCTTGTTGCGGGATTGGAGCGGGAGGCCAAGCCTTGCATGTCGCGGCGCATACGTGCAAGGCTGAAAAAGGATCACCCATGACGAAAAAGGAAGCAAACCACCTTATGCTTGGAATCACACGTATCCATCGCTATTTGCGCCCACTGCCTGCAAAACCGACTGCAGCCAGTGGGCGTGACCTCAAGGCCAAACGCGCCGCCCGCCTCGCTTCAACGGTTGCAAACCTCCTCTGCACTCCCCGCTCTGCCCCGCCTTATCTCTGTGTCACGCCTGAGCGTGCACCTGACAAACGCGTGCCCCCGACCTGACTGCCGACGCTGCAGTTCACACGCCGTACTCGCTTGCTACAGGCGAGATGTCCGACGCACCCACGGGGGCAACACTCGATGCTTTTCTTCCAAGGTAAACAGATTCTCAGCGCCATCTTCGATATGGATGGCACCCTCTTCGACACCGAACGCTTGCGCTTCAAGACACTCAAGCAAGCCTCTCTTGAAATCTTCGGCAAAGCGCTGAGCGAGGACACTTTGATCGGCTCGCTGGGTTTGAGCGCGAAAAAAGCCGAGGCCCTGGCCAAGGCGCATAACGGTGAAGACTTCCCATACACCGAGATCCGCAAACGCGCGGATGAACTTGAGCTGACGTACGTGCGCAATCACGGCGTACCGATCAAGGCCGGCCTGCTGGAGGTACTGGAACGCCTGCGCAAATCGGGCTTGACCATGGCGGTGGCCACGTCCAGCCGCCGTGCCATTGCCGAGGAATACCTGATCAACGCCAACGTGCTGAAGTACTTCGACATCACCGTCTGTGGCGATGAAGTCAGCCAGGGCAAACCCCACCCCGAGATTTTCCTGAAAGCTGCCCGCGCGCTCAATTGCGAGCCTGGCCAATGCTTCATGGTCGAAGATTCGGAGAACGGCATGCTGTCAGCCATCCGTGCTGAAGGCCAGGCGATACTGATCGAGGACATCAAACCGCCTGCCCCAGAAATCAAGGCGGCCGCGCTCAAGGCCTACCGCAGCATGACCGAGTTCCTGGCCGACTTGAGCGAGTGCGTTCCCGACCTGGGCATGCCCGAACTGAACGAAAGCTTCCCGGCCTCCATGAACCAGTTCCGCGTGGGCATTCATGGTTTCGGCGCCATCGGGGGTGGCTACCTGACGCAGGTCTTTTCCCATTGGGATGGCTACACCCGGCCTTGTGAAATCATCGCCGCGACGCGCTCGCGCATGCTGCGCGAAAGCGTCAATGCCTTCGGCCGCTACAGCGTGCGCTATGGGGCTACATCGTTCGACCAGACCATCGACAACGTGCGCATGATCGACCTGGACGATGACGACGCGGTAATCGGCATGTACACCACGGCCGAAATCATCGGCCTGAGCCTGCCCGAGCAGGCCATCCGCAACCAGGCGAAGGTGATTGCCAAAGGGCTGCTGCAACGTTTCGAACGACGTGGCCGTGAGCTTACGTTGCTGATCGTGCTTAACAAGGTGGGCGGCGCCGCGTTCGTGCGCCGCCATGTGCAAGCGGAGTTGGCCTTGCTGTGCCCGCCAGCCATCGGCAAGCAAGTGCTGGAAAAGACCCATTTCGCCGAAACGGTGGTCAGCCGCATCGTCTCCAAGCTCAGCAACGACGCACTGGTGCGGCAGCTGCGCATCAAGTCGCAGATGTTCCAGAACAGCCTGGAAGACGAGCCGGCAGTCGCCACAAAGGCATCGACGCCAGTGCCTGAATACGAACGCCTGATCGGGCGCTTCAGGCCCTTTGCCCAGCCCAGCAGCGCAATGAGCCAGCTGCACCTGATCCTGTTCAACAGCGAGCCCGACATGCCGCTGTATGTAGAGCACGGCAGCGACCTGCTCGAACGCCTGCGCCAGGTGAAGACGGTGCCTGACATTGCCCAGATCCAGGTCATCAAGAACCGCCTGTGGAACGGCCCGCACGCCATCGTTGCCTGGTACGCCAGCCTGCTGGGCCATGACTCGGTAGGCCAAGGCATGGGCGACGCGCGCGTATGCGAGCTGGCCGAGCGCCTGATTCGCCAGGAAGTCGGCCCCGCACTGGTGGCGGAGTACCCGCAAATGGCAGAGGTGGTCAGCCGTTTTGCCGATACCTTCCTGGAGCGCTGTAAAACCTCGTTCAAAGACCCTTGCGCCCGGGTGGGACGCGACCCGTTGCGCAAGCTACAACGCAACGAACGCATCCTCAGCAGCATCGACCTTGCCCGCAAGCAGGGTATTGAAACCCCGGCGCTGGCCTTTGGCGCCGCCCTGGCCATTCACCATGCCCTGCGCTGCAAGGACGACAAAGCGCTGGAGGCCCAGGCCATCAGGCAGGTTTACAGGGACAACGGCGCCAGTGTCGAGGCTGTGCTTACCCATGACGTTGACTGTAATGGCAAGCGTTTTCCTGGGCTGGACCCGATCACGGACGCGCAGCTGATCAGCGCCATTTCAGACGCTTTCCGGCAGTACCCGCAAAGGGATGTAGCAAACCGACTGGACGACCTTTGCATAGGCGCTTGAACCATTGACGCCGCAGCAACGGGCTATGCCCTGTAGGTGCGGGTTCACCTGCGAAGTATCCAACGTGGCAGATGACACCGGCTTTGCCGGTGTTTTCGCGCATCAGGGCCTTATCTTTACAAAAACAAGCTCTGGGTCACCTTCGTCCAAGTTTTCAACCTGACCACTGCCGATAAAACCGCACTTTGCAAGCAGCGCCTGCATCGGCAGGTTCGACGCGTTGGTCGAGGTGAACAACTTGGTCCCAAAGGACCGGGATTCCAGCCCACGCAGAATGGCTGCGCCTACGCCACGGCGACGCGCCGAATCCCCTACCACCACCAGCGCAATGAAGTCCTGCCCGAAAAACGACTTGTCCAGTACGCCATAACCCAAGAGCACCGCAGTGTTGGCAGCGTCCGTTGCCGCCCAGCAATGGCCGCAGGCTACCGAGTGGGCAATGAATGCCCGCCGGCTTTCTTCGCGCTGCGCAATAACATCCAACGCAAAGAGTGCATCGAGGTCGGCTTCGCAAGCGAGCCGCACGTGTAAATCCAGAAACATGCTTAGACCGTATCGAGGGTTGGATCTGCTCATGGTACTCGCCTGCCACGACCGGTTCATGGTTATGAGGGCAGCAAGCTTGCGAGCATGAGGTTGCAAAGCTGTCACGCGGAGGTGTCACGCAAAGCTTGAAAATGACACAAGGTGTCATTAATATCGCCAAGTGTCCTGAAAACACCCCTGGTCACTCAGCCTTTCATCAAGCAGGTACCGCCCATGACGACCACCATGCACACCCCCAAGGACCAGTTGGTCAAACTCGCCCAGCAGCAGATGCTGACGGCGCTGGCCGACAATACCTACACCGCCCGGCAAAAACTTGCCCTCACCTGCCGCATCCTCTTCGACGGCGGCCACGACTCTGGCCTGGCCGGGCAGATCACCGCGCGCGCCCAGGAACCTGGCACTTATTACACCCAACAACTGGGCCTGGGCTTCGACGAAATTGCCGCCTCCAACCTGCTGGTGGTGGACGAAGACCTCGCCGTGCTGCAAGGCCGTGGCATGGCCAACCCGGCCAACCGCTTCCACAGCTGGCTGTACCGCGCCCGCCCCGACGTCAACTGCATCATCCACACCCACCCGCTGCACAGCGCGGCCCTGTCGATGCTGGAAGTGCCGCTGGCCATCTCGCACATGGACCTGTGCCCGTTGTTCGACGACTGCGCATTCCTCAAGGAGTGGCCCGGCGTGCCGGTGGGCAACGAAGAAGGCGAAATCATCGCGAAGGCGATTGGCGATAAGCGCGCGATCCTGCTTTCTCACCACGGTTTGCTGATTGCCGGTGGTTCGATCGAAGAAGCCTGCGTGCTCGCCCTGCTGTTCGAGCGCGCGGCAAAGATGCAACTGCTGGCCATGGGCGCCGGTGACATCCGCCCCATCCCCGAAGCACTGGGCAAAGAAGCCCACGACTGGATCTCCACCCCCAAACGTCATGGTGCCGCGTTCAGCTACTACGCGCGCCGTGCCTTGCGTGCCCATGGCGACTGCCTGGGCTGATCGAAGCTGTACTCTTTCCTCAACAACGGCAAAGGTGCCTGGTCATGTCTACTTCTGTAATTCGCGGCGTCATCGGCTACACCATCACTCCCTTCACCGCAGACGGCACACTCGACCTGGATGCCCTGGGCATGTCCATCGATAGCCTGATCGCAGGCGGTGTGCATGCCATCGCACCGCTGGGCAGCACCGGCGAAGGGGCCTACTTGTCCGACAGCGAATGGGAAACCGTGGTGCGCTTCAGCCAGGCACGCATTGCCGGGCGCGTGCCAAGCGTGGTCAGCGTGTCCGACCTGACCACCGCGCGCACCGTGCAGCGCGCCCGCCTGGCACAGGCCTGCGGCGCTACCGCTGTGATGGTGCTGCCCATCTCGTACTGGAAACTCACCGAAGCGGAAGTGATTGCCCACTACAAAGCAGTCGGCGCGGCCATCGACATCCCGATCATGCTCTACAACAACCCGGGCACCAGCGGCACCGACCTGTCGGTGGAACTGATCCTGCGCATCCTTGGCGAAGTACCCAATGTGACCATGGTCAAGGAAAGCACCGGCGACATTCAGCGCATGCACCGCCTGTTCAAAGCCACCGATGGGCAGGTGGCGTTCTACAACGGTTGCAACCCGCTCACCCTGGAAGCCCTGGTGGCCGGCGCAACGGGTTGGTGTACCGCCGCGCCCAACCTGATCCCGGCACTGAACCTGGCGCTGTGGGACGCCGTACAGCACGGTGAGCTGGCCGAAGCCCGCACGCTGTTCTACCGCCAGTACGAGCTGCTGGAGTACATCACCCGCCGTGGCCTGCCCACCACCATCAAGGCCGGCCTGAAAATGCTCGGCCAGGATGTCGGCGCGCCGCGCCTGCCCCTGCAACCGCTGGATGGACAGGGCAGCACTTACCTGAAAAGCCTGCTGGTAGCGCTGGCCAACTGACCCTCAAACCTGCCCGGCAGCCAGTCGCTGACGGGCAGCGTACTTCTGCAGCACCTGACCATTACCAGAGGCCATCATGGACGCGCCTGCACAAAGCTCTGCAACCCCGTTAAAGCTGACAGACATCCTTCACCCGGTGATAGCCGGGTTCGTTTCGGTCATCGTCAACTACGGCGGTACATTCATCCTGGTGTTCCAGGCGGCCAAAGTGGCCGGGCTGAGCCCGGAACTGACGTCATCGTGGGTCTGGGCAGTGTCGATCGGCGTCGGCCTCAGCGGCCTGGCGCTATCCTGGTACAGCCGCGAACCGGTCATCACGGCCTGGTCCACGCCAGCCGCCGCATTCCTGGTCACCGCCCTGGCCAATGTGCCTTATAGCGAGGCCGTAGGTGCGTACCTGCTGTCAGCCGCAGGCTTCGTGGTGCTGGGGCTGAGCGGGTGGTTCGAGCGCCTGGTCCGGGTCGTTCCGGGCGGCATTGCCGCCGGCCTGCTGGCGGGCATCCTGTTGCAGTTCGGCATTGGCGCCTTCGCCAGCCTGTCGGTCGACCCCGCCCTGGCCGGGCTGCTGATTGCAGCCTATGTGGCATTCAAGCGCTTCACCGCCCGTTACGCCGTGGTCGCCATTCTGTTACTGGGCCTGGGCTACCTGTTGCTACAGGGGCAAGTGGGCCTGACAACCTTACGGCTGGAGTTCGCCTCACCGGTGTTCACCGCACCCACGTTCTCCGTCAATGCCGCCCTCAGCGTGGCCCTGCCACTGTTCC
>NZ_BCBI01000065.1:0-35563 GCF_001320565.1 Pseudomonas sp. NBRC 111132 | reverse complement strand
CCCCCGCCGTTCTTCGACGGCATCGGCGGGCCGCCACCAGCCATCGCCGACATCCACGGCGCGCGGGTGCTGGCACTGCTGGGCGACTCGGTGACCACCGACCACATCTCCCCCGCTGGCAACATCAAGGCCGACAGCCCGGCCGGGCGCTACCTGCGCGAACAAGGCGTAGAACCACGCGACTTCAACTCCTACGGCTCGCGGCGTGGCAACCACGAGGTGATGATGCGTGGCACCTTCGCCAACATCCGTATCCGCAACGAAATGCTGGGGGGGGAAGAAGGCGGCAACACCTTGCACGTGCCCACTGGCGAGAAGTTGTCGATCTATGATGCGGCCATGCGTTACCAGCAGGAAGGCACCCCGCTGGTGGTGATCGCCGGCCAGGAATACGGCACCGGCTCGAGCCGCGACTGGGCAGCCAAGGGTACCAACCTGCTGGGTGTCAAAGCCGTGCTCGCAGAAAGCTTCGAGCGTATTCATCGCTCCAACCTGGTCGGCATGGGCGTGCTGCCGCTGCAATTCAAGGCCGGGAACGACCGCAAGCAGCTGGGGCTCACCGGCAAGGAGCAAATCGATGTGCTGGGTTTGAACGGCGCGCAGATTCGCCCGGGCATGAGCTTGCCCTTGCGCATCACCCGCGAGGATGGCCAGCAGGAACAGATCGACGTGTTGTGCCGGATCGATACCCTGAATGAAGTGGAGTATTTCAGGGCCGGGGGCATTCTGCATTATGTGTTGCGTCAGCTGATTGCTGGCTGAGGTGCCTGGCTGAAGATATGCAGCGCCTGTGAAATCGAGCGCCGCCCGCGCGGCGCTCGATTTCACAGGCGCCATAGCTCCAACGACGCTCCATTAAATAATCATTCAATAAAACCAGCCGCTTGCCGATAACCGTCCAAAGCCCTGCGGACTATCAACCCATGCGTAACAACCAGCCGATTACCCAGAGAGAACGGACTTTCCCTGCCCAGCAGCGGTTGATCTCCACCACCAACGCCAAGGGCGTGATCACCTACTGCAACGATGCCTTCATCGAAATCAGCGGTTTCACCCGCGAAGAGCTGACGGGCGCGCCGCACAACCTGGTACGCCACCCCGACGTGCCGGCTGCAGTGTTTGCCCACATGTGGCAAACCCTCAAGCAGGGCCAGCCATGGATGGGTATCGTCAAGAACCGCTGCAAGTCTGGCGACCATTACTGGGTCAACGCCTACGTCACACCCATCTTCGATAACAACCAAGTTGTCGGCTTCGAGTCGGTGCGAGTCAAACCCACCGCCGAGCAGATCCGTCGCGCCGAAGGCCTGTACCAGCGCATCAACCAGGGCAAGCCGGCCGTACCTCGCAGGGACAAGTGGCTGCCAGTGCTGCAGGACTGGCTGCCGTTCATCCTCATCAGCCAGGTAGGCTTCCTGATCGGCAACTGGCTGGGCCATTCCTGGGGCTTTGCCCTGGCTGCCGGGCTATCCGTGCCCTTGGGCCTGCTCGGCCTGAGCTGGCAGCAACGCGGCCTCAAGCGCCTGTTGCGTCTGGCCGAACAGACCACTTCCGACCCGCTGATCGCACAGATGTACACCGACAGCCGTGGCGTGCAGGCGCGCCTGGAAATGGCCATGCTCAGCCAGGATGCCCGCATGAAAACCTGCCTGACCCGCCTGCAGGACAGTGCCGAGCACCTCAGCGACCAGGCGCGTCAGTCCGATGCCCTGGCGCACAAGAGCTCCTCGGGGCTGGAACGCCAGCGAGTGGAGACCGAGCAGGTTGCCGCTGCGGTAAACCAGATGGCCGCCACCACTCAGGAAGTGGCCAACCACGTGCAGCGTACTGCCGACGCCACCCAGGAAGCCAACCGCCTGACCAGCCAGGGCCGGCAGATTGCCGGGGAAACCCGCGAGGCCATTGAACGCCTGTCGGCGGCGGTGGGCGAAACCGGCCAGACGGTGACGCAACTGGCCAAGGACAGCGATGAAATTGGTGGCGTGGTCGACGTGATCAAGGGTATTGCCGACCAGACCAACCTGCTGGCGCTGAATGCGGCCATCGAAGCGGCGCGTGCCGGTGAAATGGGCCGCGGCTTTGCCGTGGTAGCCGATGAAGTGCGCCAGCTGGCCCAGCGCACCGCCGAATCCACCGGGCAGATCCACGGCCTGATCGCCAAGTTGCAACAAACCGCCAGCAATGCCGTGCTGACCATGGAAACCGGCCACCGCCAGGCGCAGGAAGGTGTCGACCGGGTGATGCAGGCTGACGAAGCATTGGTGGGGATCAGCGAAGCGGTGGCCAACATCACCGACATGGCCACCCAGATTGCCGCAGCGACCGAGGAGCAGACCGCAGTGGCTGACGAAATCAGCCGCAACATCAGCACCATTGCCGAACTGGCCGACCAGACCGCCGAGCAGGCGCAGCACTCGGCACTGCTGAGCGAGGAACTGACCAGCACGGCAGGGAGCCAGTATTCGTTGGTGGAGCGGTTCAACCGCTGATTGCAGCAGGCTTGCACCGTCCCTGTAGGAACGCCCTTTCGCGACACAAGGCTGCCTGCAGGGACCGCGTGAGCCCGGCTTGCTGCGTTACCAGTCCAACTGCAAGCGGCTTTCGAAAAAGCGCTCTTCGCCGCTCAGCGGGTCGTCGAAACGCAAGCTGTGCGCCAACAGTTTCAGCGGTCGCTGATAGTCATCTTCTTCGTTGCGCAACTGCGGATAGAAAGGGTCGTTGCTGATCCCCGCCCCCAACGCTGCCATGTGCACGCGTAGCTGATGGGTCTTGCCTGTCACTGGCGACAAGCCATAGCGCCACAGCTCACCGTTCTTTTCCAGCACTTGGGCCAGGGTTTCACTGTTGGCCTCGCCCTCAACTTCGTGCATGCGAAAAAACGGCTCGCCATGCACCAGGCGGCTTTTGTGCACAAGTGGAAATGCATGCTGCGGCAGGGCAGCGGCAATGGCCTGGTAGCGCTTGTCGATACGCCGCTCGGGGAACAGTCGCTGGTAGGCGCTGCGGCTTTGCGGGTTGGCGGAAAACAGCACAAGCCCTGCGGTGTGCCGGTCAATGCGGTGCAACGGCACCAAATGTGGGTTGCCCAGACGACGGATCAGTCGGCGCAGCAAGGTCTGCTCGACATACTCACCCGTCGGCGTCACAGGTAGGAAATGCGGTTTGTCGGCCACCACCAAGTGCTCGTCCACATGCAGTACCACCTCCTGCACCGGGATTGGCCGTTCGTTCGGCACTTCGCGGAAGTAGTGCAAACGCATGCCACGCTTGTAAGGCAGCTCGGCGGAAACCGCCTGCCCCTCGGCATTCAGCACCCGGCCACGGGCAAAGCGGTCAAGCCACTGGGCGCGGTCGATGGCCTTGAAATGGTCACACAAGCAATCGAGCACTGTCGCCCAGTTACCGGGTGGCAGGCACACCGTGCTGGCTTGCTGGCGGGCGGGGTCGAAAGGCGTGGTCATGGCAAGGCTCGTAACGTTCACGGCCGCGCATTATCGCCCAAGCCCGCGCCCTCAACCAGCCTCGGCCACTGCCTCGCTGCGTTCCTTCAGCCAGCGCAGCACCTGCACAGGTTCCCAGCGGCCAGGGTCATAGAGGGCATAGAGCAACCCCTGGTAGCCCACCACATCCAGCCCACGGTGGTAACCGGCACGCTGGAACAAGGCCTCGATCTCGGCGAAGCAGGTATTGAAGTGGACCTTGCCGAACGGCGTGCGGTCGTCGGTCACCAGGCCTTCGAGGCGCAGTTCCAGAACGGCGTCGGCCACCCGCTCCACGGGCATGCGGTTGACGCTGTACTTGAGTTGCTCGACGTTGAGCATGGTTTCACCTCAATACTGTATTTATATACAGCATACGAACATACCCTTGCTGCCGTCAATGCGCTTCATTGCAGCCCCGCCAGGTAGCCGCTCCCTTTGCGTATGGTCAGCACCTGTCTACGCGGCGTGTCTCGCGCCACTGACAGATGCACCCACTTGTCGAATTCCAGAATGAGTTGATCGAAGGGCACGCCACTTTCGCTGATCCGCCGCACGGTCTCACGCGGGCTGACCTCGACCACCGTGAAGTCCGCCGCCAGCCCTTGCACATGCTGGCTGCTCACGGCACCGCCGATCAGCCGGTTGACCTTTTCGCTGCGATAGCCGCTGCTGACAATGATGGGCGCGTCGAACAGTGCACGTACCTGTTCCAGCGCACAGCACAGCAACAGCAGGTTGGCCCTGGCTTCAGGGGGTGGGGTGTTATCGAATCCGTCCCTGGCGGCGAGCTGGGAAACGGTCATTTCATCGAAGGTGAAATGGGGAGTGATCAACATGGCGAGCGATTCCGATGATGGAGAAGGTCTGGGCGCCAGTGCGCCGGAACCTGATCATCAGCTCGCTTCACAGACCATGGAGCAGGGTTGCAACTCCTCTGCGGCCTTCATTGCCCAAGAAAGGCCACCACCTGTTCGGCATCGAACGGCCAGTGCAACTCGGCGCTGTTGTCGCAGCGCCGCAGCACCGGAATGATCAAGCCATAGCGCTCGAACAAGGACTCGCTCTCGGCGATGTCGACCAGTTCCACCAGCAGGCCGTGATCGACGAAAGGCATCAGCACAGCCTCGGCCACTTCGCACAGGTGGCAGCCGAGGGTGCCGAACAGTTGGCATTCAGGCAGCATGGAGCAGATCCCGGTTTGGCATGCAGAGAAACCTATTCTAGGTCTGTCGCGCCCGTCATGCACCTGACCTGGCTCAATCCTGGCTGGTGGCGCCAATACGGTGCAACGACAAGTCCGCGCCCTGGAACTCCTGCTCATGGCTCAAACGCAGGCCGTGCAGCGCACGAATTGCCCCGTACACGGCAAAGCCACCGACCAAGGCCACCAGCACGCCCATCAGGCTGCCCAGCAGTTGGCTGACCAGGCTGACACCCCCCATGCCGCCCAACGCCACCTGGCCGAAGATGCCGCAGGCAATGCCACCCCACACACCGCACAAGCCGTGCAATGGCCACACGCCGAGTACGTCGTCGATCTTCCAGCGGTTCTGCGCTGCGGTGAAGGTCCAGACGAACAGCGCACCCGCCACCAGACCAGTGGCCAGTGCGCCAATCGGGTGCATCAGGTCGGAGCCGGCGCAAATTGCCACCAGCCCGGCCAGCGGCCCGTTGTGCAGGAAGCCCGGGTCGTTGCGCCCGGCCAGCAGGGCCGACAGTGTGCCGCCGACCATGGCCATCAGCGAGTTGATCGCCACCAGGCCGCTGACACCCTGCAAGGTCTGGGCGCTCATGACGTTGAAGCCGAACCAGCCGATGATCAGGATCCACGAGCCCAGTGCCAGGAAAGGAATGCTCGACGGCGCAAACGCCACCAGCCGCCCATCGCGGTAGCGCCCACGGCGCGCACCCAGCAACAGCACCGCCGCCAGCGCCAGCCAGCCGCCCATGGCATGCACCACCACAGAGCCGGCAAAGTCATGGAACGGCGCGCCGAAGCGTGCTTGCAGCCAGGCCTGCACGCCCAGGTTACCGTTCCATACCACACCCTCGAAGAACGGGTAGACGAACGCCACGATCAACGCCGTGGCACACAGCTGCGGAACGAAGCGCGCCCGCTCGGCGATACCACCCGAGATGATCGCCGGGATCGCCGCCGCGAAGGTGAGCAGGAAGAAGCACTTGACCAGCGCATAGCCATGGTCGGCAGCCAGGGTCGCCGCTGGCTGGAGGAAGTTGACCCCATAAGCGATCCAGTAGCCTATAAAGAAGTACACCAGCGCTGAAATGGCAAAGTCGCTGAGGATCTTCGACAAGGCGTTGACCTGGTTCTTGTGGCGCACCGTGCCCACTTCGAGGAACGCGAAGCCGGCATGCATGGCCAGCACCAGAATGGCGCCCATGAGTATGAACAGGGTGTTGGAACCGTGGACCAGGGAGTCCATCGCGCTGTGCATGTTTTCCATGAAATAGGCAGACCTGCTGAAAAGGCACCAGGACAGTTCAAGAACCTGCATCCCTGCACCGAATCGGTGCCAGCCCCCTGCCCTGCTTCGGTGAGCCGGGCGAAGCCTGCGTGGTTTTTTCTTGGGTTTGTCGTGGATTGGGTTAAGGTTTATCGGTATTCGCTGCGTATGGCGCCCTGAAACGGCGCAAAACCCGCCAGAGGCGCCCCGCAACGTGGCAAAGGCTTAGCAAGGCCCATACCAGCACCGGCACTTGAACCTTCCACGCGTGCTGTTACTCGAACTACCAACACTCATCGACAGGGAGAGACCCATGGCCAGCAAATCGGCAAAGACTGCACAAGAGATATTGATGGCTGACTTCCAGGCCTTGGTGCGCGACACCGAGAAGCTGCTGGCGGACACCGCCAACCTGGCCGGAGACCAGGCCGACGAATTGCGCGAACAGATTCACGACCGTCTGGCCCAGGCCCGCGAAACCCTGCAACTGACCCAGGACTCGGTGCGTGATCGCGGCCAGGCGGCGCTGGGCAGCGCCGAGCAGTACGTACAGGAAAACCCGTGGCAGGCGATCGGCATCGCGGCCGGCGTCGGCCTGTTGATCGGCCTGCTGGCCAACCGGCGCTAAGGGGTTCCCATGGAGAATGAAGCCAACGCTTCCGGCGCCTCGGGCAGGCGCCTGGGCGCGGCCGCGCTGGGGCTGCTGCACAGCCACATCGAGCTGTTCGGCATCGAGCTGCAGGAGCAGAAAGGCCGGACCTTGCGCCTGCTGCTGTTCGCCGGGCTGGGCCTGGTGTTCGCCCTGCTGCTGCTGACCGCACTGTCCGGGCTGCTGCTGGTGCTGCTGTGGGACAGCTATCGACTGGCCGGGATCATCGGCCTGTGCGTGTTCTATGGCATTGCTGCGCTGTACTGCGGTGTACGCCTTAAGGCGGCGGTGTTCGACGAGTCATCGCCCTTCGGCGCCACCCTCGAAGAACTTGCCAAGGACCGGGAGCGCCTGTTGCCATGAGCCTGCCAGAACTGCCGAACACGCGTAACCCGCGAGAACTGCGCAAGGCGCTGTTGCGCCTGCGCATGGAGATGCACCGCCAGGAAATTCGCCACGAGTCCGGGCAGTTGCTTGAGCCGCTGCGCCGCGTACGCGGCATGGGCAGCTCGCTGCAAGATGGCCTGGGAATCAAGCATGCGCCCCTGTGGGGCATCGGCGCCGTGGTAGCGCTGGGCTTCCTCACGGGTAAAGGCGTGCGCAGCGGCAACCTGACGCGCCTGGTACGGTTGGGCACCAGCCTGCTGCCGCTGGTACGCCTGTACCTGCAAGGCAACCGCCGCCCCTGAACACGCGCGCAGCCTGCAGGAGCTGCCTTGTGCTGCCCCTACAGGCTATGCTGCTGGCTTCGAACGACCGGAGACCGCGCCTTGGACTGGCACACCCTGCTTACCCGCGAACGCCTGGGCAAAGCCCTGTACAGCGCCGATGAACTCGGGCGCAGCCCCTTCCACAAAGACCACGACCGCATCATCTTCTCTGGTGCCTTTCGCCGCCTCGGGCGCAAGACCCAGGTGCACCCGGTTTCCAGCAACGACCATATCCACACGCGCCTGACCCATTCGCTGGAAGTCAGCTGCGTGGGTCGCTCGCTGGGCATGCGCGTCGGCGAAACCCTGCGCGACAGCCTGCCGGACTGGTGCGCCCCCAGTGACCTGGGGATGATCGTGCAGTCGGCCTGCCTGGCCCACGACATCGGCAACCCGCCCTTCGGCCACTCCGGCGAAGACGCCATTCGCCACTGGTTCCAGCAGGCCGCCGGGCGTGGCTGGCTGGACGACATGAGCGACGACGAGCGAGCCGACTTCCTCAACTTCGAAGGCAACGCCCAAGGCTTTCGCGTGCTCACCCAACTGGAGTATCACCAGTTCGACGGGGGCACCCGGCTGACCTATGCCACCCTCGGCACCTACCTCAAGTACCCCTGGAGCGCCCGCCATGCCGACGCCTTGGGCTACAAGAAGCACAAGTTCGGCAGCTACCAGAGCGAACTACCCCTGCTCGAGCAGATAGCCCGCAAGCTCGGCCTGCCCCAACTGGAGCACCAGCGCTGGGCGCGCCACCCACTGGTTTACCTGATGGAAGCTGCCGATGACATCTGTTACGCGCTGATCGACCTGGAAGACGGCCTGGAAATGGAGCTGCTGCAATACGCCGAAGTCGAAGCGCTGTTGCTCGACCTGGTCGGCGAAGACCTGCCGGAAACCTACCGCCAGCTCGGCCCGCGCGACTCCCGCAGACGCAAGCTGGCAATCCTGCGCGGCAAGGCCATCGAACACCTGACCAACGCCGCCGCCCACGCCTTCGTCGAACAGCAGCAGGCGTTGCTGGCCGGGCGACTGCCGGGTGACCTGGTCGAGCATATGCACGGCCCGGCCAAGCGCTGCGTGCTGCAGGCCAAGGACATGGCACGCAACAAAATCTTCCAGGACAAGCGTAAGACCCTGCACGAAATCGGCGCCTACACCACCCTGGAAATACTGCTGAACACCTTCTGCGGTGCGGCACTCGAACAGCACGGAGGGCGCACGCCATCGTTCAAGAGCCGCCGGGTGCTGGACCTGATCGGCAACAACGCACCAGACCCGCACGCCTCGTTGCACAGCGCCTTCCTGCGCATGATCGACTTTATCGCCGGCATGACCGACAGCTACGCCAGTGAAATGGCGCGGGAAATGACCGGGCGCTCCAGCCCGACCTGAACCACGTCGGTGCAGCCTGGGCTCGGCCCAGCGCTGCTCCGCGTGTTGCAGGAAACTTCCTACGCATGCTGGCTGCAAACTAAACACCACGTATAAATATCAATGAAAAGTTACTAAGTGCGCTTTGACATTGCGTTAAGCATGCCTATTTCGTAGCCCGTTTTGTTTTATCTTGTAAGCCATTTCCCATATGGCGCTAACAGCCCTTCCTCCCATGCCAGACGACTTCCAACTGCGATAAGGTGCCACCTGTCACCGTCAATCGACCGCAGGGAAGTTGAACATGCACTCCATATTTATTGTTGACGACCACCCGGTCATCCGCCTGGCCGTCCGTATGCTGCTGGAAAACCAGAACTACAAAATTGTCGGCGAGTCGGACAATGGCGTAGACGCCATGCAGATGATCCGCGAGAGCAACCCCGACCTGGTCATCCTCGACATCAGCATTCCCAAGCTAGACGGCCTGGAGGTGCTTTCCCGGTTTCAGTCCATGGCCCTGCCCTTGAAGGTGCTGGTATTGACTGCACAATCCCCGGCATTGTTTGCCGTACGCTGCATGCACTCGGGTGCCGCAGGTTACGTGTGCAAGCAGGAAGACCTGAGTGAACTGCTCAGTGCTATCAAAGCCGTACTGGCCGGTTATAACTATTTCCCCAGCCAGGCTATTAAGCACAACCAGGTGATCGATACCGACTTGCAACTTTTTCGCCAGGTAAATGACCGTGAATTGATGGTACTGCAACTTTTCGCTCAAGGCCGCAGCAACAAGGAAATCGCCAAGGGCATGTTTCTCAGCAGCAAGACCGTCAGCACCTACAAGAAGCGCCTCATGCACAAGCTACAGGTCAACACGCTGGTCGACTTGATCGAGATGGCCAAGCGCAATGCGCTGGTCTGAGAGTGGTCATGACCTACGCGCTCGCCCGCCTGTTGCTCGCGCTGCTGCTGTTCAGCGGTGGGACACAGGCTGCCCATCTTGAAGCCTCGTCCTTTACGTTGCTGGCACGCACATCGTCCGCCCCGGCTCAGCCCCGGCTCACGACCGAACAACGGCAATGGCTGGAAGGTCGTCAGGAACTGGTGCTGGGTACCTCGGCCCCCGACTATCCGCCGTTTGACATCACCAGTGGCGGCCATGATTACCAGGGCCTGACCGCCGACTACGCCAGCCTGATCGGCAAGGCCCTGCAGTTGCCGGTACGGGTGCTGCGCTTCTCCAGCCGACAGGCTGCGGTAGAGGCGCTCAGAAACGGCGATATCGACCTGCTGGGCAGTGCCAATGGGTACGAGGCGGACAATGACGCCCTGGCGCTGTCACACCCCTATGCCATCGATCAACCGGTACTGGTAACGCGTGAAGACGAAAACTGGGCGCTGGACCTGGACCTGACCGGGATGCGCCTGGGCATGCTCTACCACTACCTGCCCAGACAGGAAGTGCTCAGCGCCTACCCCAAGGCAGAGCTGCTGGCCTTTGGTTCTTCCAGCCAGGCATTGAACGCCGTGGCGTTCGGCCAGGCCGACGTGTTCATCGGTGACACCATCTCCACGCACTACCTGCTCAACCGCGGCCACCTGCCACGCCTGCGCATGGCCAACTTCAGCAAGCATGAGGCCATCGGCTTCGGCTTTGCCCTGCGCCAGCAGGATACCCTGCTGTTGGAACTGGTGAACGCCGTCCTCGACAACCAGCCCCCAGCCCTGCGCGCCAGCATCTTCAAACGCTGGAGCGCCGGCAGCGACCTACTGTTGACCGACCGCAACCTGCAGTTGAGCGAAAGCGAGGAACAATGGTTGCAGGATCACCCGGTGATGCGTGTGGTCATCGACGACACAGCTGCCCCGCTATCCTATTTCGACGACGCGGGGCATTTTCGCGGCATCACCGCCGACCTGCTGGAGCTCATTCGCCTGCGCACTGGTTTGCGTTTCGAAGTACAGCGCGCCAGCGGCATCGCCGACATGATCGCTCGCCTGAAGGATGGCCGGGCGGATGTGATTGCTGCATTGGCTACCACGGAGGTGGGCGAGGACAACCTCCAACTAAGCCGTCCCTACCTGGAAAGCACCTATGTGCTGGTCAGTTGCAAGGACAATCCGGCCTTCAATTCGCTGGATCAACTGCAAGGTCATCGCATCGCCATCGCCCGCTACAGCGCCATGGACGCCATGCTGTCGCGGCACTATCCGCAGGTCGGCTGGGTCGAGACCGAAAGCGCGTTCTACTCGATGGCGTTACTCAACAGCGGTGCCGTAGATGCGGTGATCACCACCCTGATAGATGCTAACCACGCCTTGGCCAGCAACCCCGAACTGGTGATCCGCACCTCGATCGGTAGCGAACCGGCCAATTTCGCGATGGCCACCACTGCCCAGTCACCTGCGTTGGTGTCGATCCTCGACAAGGCCCTGCTGAGCATCTCACCGGAGGAGCTGGGGGTAATCAACAACCGCTGGAGCGGCTTTGGCCGACATGAAGATAACAACGTCAGGGACTATAGCCAGCTTGCCCTGCAGGTGGTGCTGGGCACGGCCCTGCTTCTGCTGCTGGCCTTGCTCTGGAACGCTCGCCTGCGCCTGCAGATTCGCCAGCGTCAGCATGCCGAGCGTGCGCTGAACGACCAGCTGGCATTCATGCGTGCCCTGCTTAACGGCACCCCCCACCCGATGTATGTGCGTGACCGCGAGGGGTGCCTGAAAAGTTGTAACTACAGCTACCTCGAAGCCGTGCAGGCCAGCTCTGATCAGGTTATCGGCAAACAGCTGGACTGCAGCCTGTTCGCCGATAGCGAGCAGACTCGGCAGATCCAGGCTGATCACCTGGAAGTCATGGCCGCGGGCTCACCGCTGATCAAGGACCGTCCACTACGGATCAAGGGTCGGGAACTGACCATCTACCACTGGATCTTGCCGTACCGCGACTCCCTGGGTGAAGTGCAGGGCATCATCGGCGGCTGGATAGACATCAGCGATCGCCGCCAACTGGTCATGGATCTGCGCCAGGCCAAGCAGCAGGCGGACGATGCCAACCGCGCCAAAAGCACGTTTCTGGCCACCATCAGCCACGAAATTCGCACCCCGATGAACGCCGTCATCGGCATGCTCGAGCTGGCAGTCAAGCGTGCCGACCAGGGCCGGGTGGACCGCAGCGCGCTGGAACTGGCACACCATTCGGCCAAGGACCTGCTGGGCCTGATCGGCGATATTCTGGATATCGTACGGATCGAGTCCGGGCACTTGTCCCTGGCCCCGGAGGCGGTCGACCTGGCGGCCTTGATCGAATCGGTGGGGCGCATTTTCGATGGCCAGGCGCGGCAAAAAGGCCTGGTCCTGGAAGTGATGATCGCGCCGGCCGCACGTTGCCACGTTCTGCTTGACCCCCTGCGCTTCAAGCAGGTGCTGTCCAACCTGGTGAGCAACGCCATCAAGTTCACCGAGCACGGCCAGGTGCGTATTTGCGTCGACCTGCTGAACGAGGGCGCTGACACGCCAGCAACGCTGGAGCTTGAAGTGCGCGACAGTGGCATCGGAATCCACGCCGACGACCTGCAGCGCCTGTTCAACCCGTTCATTCAGGCCAACCCGCACAGCCAGGGCGCCCGTGCAGGTACCGGGCTGGGCCTGGCCATCTGCCGCAACCTGTGCGACATGATGGGCGCCAACCTGTCCATCAAGAGCCTGGAAGATGTCGGCACCCAGGTGCGGCTGAAGATGCCATTGCTACGGGTCGATGGCGCCGTGCTGCCGGCACCGTTGCCCGAGCACCTCGATGTCCCCGACCCACGGCTGAACGTGCTGGTGATCGATGATCACCCGGCCAACCTGCAGCTGATGGCGCAACAGCTTGCCTACCTGGGCCTGGAACACAGCAGCGCCCGCGATGGCCGCGAGGGCCTGGCCACCTGGCGAGCGGGCGAATTCGATGTCGTGGTACTCGACTGCAACATGCCGCACATGAACGGTTACCAACTGGCGACGGCCGTGCGCACCGAAGAACGCCATGGCAAGCGGCCACGCTGCACCATCCTTGGCTACACCGCCAACGCACAGCCGGAAGTACGCCGCAAGTGCCTGAGCGCAGGCATGGACGACTGCCTGCTCAAGCCCATCAGCCTGAGCACCCTCAGCCAGCGACTGGCGGGTATTCGCCCTCGCCGCCAACACCGCCCCCGACGCAAGCTGTACCAGCTGGACGGCCTGGCCGCCGTGGTAGGGCCTGACCCACTCGAGCGCCAGCGCTTCCTGCTGGCCTTGCAGCAGAGCCTGCAGGCCGACCTCGCCAGCTTGATGATGCTGCATCCGCAACATGACAGCGGCGCGATCACCGAGCACGCCCACAAGGTGCTGAGCGCCGCGCGCATGCTGAAAGCCCCTTACCTGATGGCGGCCTGCGAAGCGCTTGAAGCCGCTGGTTTGCCCACTGCCCAGGTGCGCTTGCGGCGCCAGGCACTGGCACGGCATATGTGCCGCGTGGAACGTGCGCTGACCAAGGAGTTGGCCACAAGCACAGATACTCAGGCAGGCAGCCAAGCGTGTTAACTGGTAGACTGCGCGGCGTTATTACCTAAGAGGATTGTTTCATGGCCACAAACCGCTCCCGTCGTCTGCGCAAGAAGCTGTGTGTCGACGAGTTTCAGGAATTGGGCTTCGAGCTGAACCTGGAATTCAAGGAAGATCTGGATGACCAGGCAATCGATGCTTTCCTCGACGCGTTCCTGGAAGAAGCCATGGACGCCAACGGCCTGGATTATGTAGGCGGTGACGATTTCGGCCTGGTTTGCTCGGTCAAACGTGGCTCGGTCAGCGAAGAACAGCGTGCTGCCGTTGAAGCCTGGCTCAAAGGCCGTAGCGAACTGACCAAGATCGAAGTCAGCCCGCTGCTGGACGCCTGGTACCCGGAAAAGCCGATCAACAAGGCTGAGTGAGACTTGTCAGCTTCGTGCTGAAAGGTTGATTGCTGAAAAGGCCACCCCCCGAGGTGGCCTTTTTATTGGCGATGCTTTTCCGTCGAACGTGGCGCATCGACGCTGCGCTTGGGGCATAATGCGTATTCTTTACGTCGTGGGGCCATCATCTCTTACAGCCCCAAAGCCCTTTTCCCTCGCCGCAGGGTATTTACTCACTATGATCAAAACGCTTCGTCCCCTCTTTCTCGCCGGCTTGCTGTTGCCAATTGCCTTGCCCAGCCACGCCGCCGCCGTCAATACCACCCTGCCTGCCAAAGTGCAGCAGGCACTCAAGGCCAACAAGCTGCAGGACACTGCGCTGTCGCTGGTGATGCTGCCGCTGGACGGCCCCGGAACCCCGACCGTGTTCAATGCCGATGTTTCGGTGAACCCGGCCTCGACCATGAAACTGGTCACCACTTACGCCGCCCTCGAGCTGCTGGGCCCGACCTTTCAGTGGAAAACCGAGTTCTACACGGACGGCACCCTGAGCAACGGGGTGCTCAACGGTAACCTGTACCTCAAAGGTGGCGGGGACCCCAAACTGAACATGGAAAAGCTGTGGTTGCTGATGCGTGACCTGCGCGCCAATGGCGTGCGCACCGTCACCGGTGACCTGGTGCTGGACCGCAGCCACTTCGTGCAGCCCAACCTGCCGCAGTTCAACGACGACGGCGGCGATGAAAACAAGCCGTTCCTGGTCAAGCCCGACTCGCTGCTGGTCAACCTCAAGGCCCTGCGCTTCGTCGCCCGTAACGACGGCGGCAAAGTTACCATCGCAGTGGAACCACCGATTGCCAGCATCCGTATCGACAACCAGGTCAAGGCCGTGGCATCGAAACAGTGCACCGGTGATGTGCGCTACAACCCGGTGCCCCAGGCCGACGGCATCAGCGTGACGATCAGCGGCCAGTTGGGTGACGGCTGCAACTCGCAGACTTACCTTTCGCTGCTCGACCACCCGACTTACGCCGCCGGTGCCGTGCGCGCGATCTGGAACGAACTGGGTGGCAGCATTCAGGGTGGCGACCGCATCGAGAATGTTCCCAAAAGCGCTCGCTTGCTGGCCCGCGCCTTCTCGCCAGACCTGGTGGAGGTGATCCGCGACATCAACAAATACAGCAACAACACCATGGCCCAGCAGCTGTTCCTGAGCCTTGGCGCGCAGTTCCGCACCGATGCCGATGGCGACGACGCCCGCGCCGCCCAGCGCGTGGTGCGCCAATGGCTGGCCAAAAAGGGTATTACCGCGCCGCACCTGGTAATGGAAAACGGCTCTGGCCTGTCGCGTGCCGAACGGGTCAGTACCCGGGAAATGGCTGCCATGCTGCAGGCTGCCTGGAAGAGCCCTTACGCTGCCGAGTTCATGAGCTCGATGCCGCTGGTGGGCATGGACGGCACCATGCGCAAGCGCTTGAAGCGCACCGCCATGACCGGTGAAGGGCACATCAAGACCGGTACGCTGAACACCGTACGGGCGATTGCCGGTTTCAGCCGCGACAGCAACGGCCATACCTGGGCGGTGGCGGCGATCCTCAACGACCCAAAACCGTGGGGCGCCTCGCAGGTGCTGGACCAGGTGTTGCTGGACCTGTATCGCCAGCCGAAGCTGGCTGGCAGCACAGCGGCCAACTGATGGGTTGGTCGGTACCGGCCCTTTCGCGGCTATAGCCGCGAAAGGGCCGGCATTGACACCTAACAGCTATCAGGCCGACTCCCCTTCCACCCGGTCCCGCCCGGCCTGCTTGGCCGCATACACCCCTGCATCGGCACGCAACAGCAAGGCATCGGCACCCTCCTCTGGTCGCCATCCCGCCACCCCAAAGCTCGCGGTTACCCTGCCCACGCCCTCCACCGGCATATTGCGTACGCCTTGCCACAGCTCGAGCGCCAGCAGCCGCGCCTGCTCGGCATCGCTGCCCGGGCACAGCACCATGAATTCCTCCCCGCCCAAGCGGCAGAACACATCGGTACGCCGCAAACGTTGGCCGATGCGCTGGCACAGGCTACGCAACACCCGATCGCCGACCGCATGGCCGAAACGGTCGTTGATGCGCTTGAAGTGATCGATGTCGAGCATGATCACCGCCAGCGCCAGGCCATCGCGCTGGGCCCGCTCCAGTTCGACCTTGAGCCGCTCCTGAAAGTAACGGCGGTTGTGGATGCCGGTCAGCGAATCGGTAACCGACAGCGCCCGCAGCTCTTCTTCCACACCCTTGAGGTCGGAAATGTCCGTCAGGTAGCCATGCCACAAGGTACAGCCCTGCTCACCCACTTCCGGCGTCGCCTCACCACGCACCCAGCGCAATCCGGCCCGAGGCAGGCAGACCCGATACTCCTCGCGCCAGGGTGACAGGTGTTCGGCCGAGTAGCGCACCGAACGGCGCACACGCTCCAGGTCATCGGGGTGGATGCGCTCGAACACCACCGTGGCATCCTCGCGCAACTGCTGCAGATCAACCTCGTAGATGTCATACAGGCCCATGCTGGCATACGGGAAGCACGAATGGCCGTTGGCATCCAGGCGGTATTGGTAGATGCCGCCTGGCACCTCGGCGCTGAGCTTTTCCAGCAACCGGTCACGCGCCGCCAGCGCCTCATGCACCCGACGCCGCTCGGTGACATCAATACAGATGGCCAGGTAGCCAACCCACAAACCATGCTCGTCGAGCATGGCGGTAACCAGCATGTTGGCCAACAGCTGGCTGCCATCGGCACGTAGCAAGGTCCACTCACCGGGCTCTGCGCCGTGCTCCTGCACCGTTTCGGCGAACATTGCCTGGCCGCCAGCAATCGGGCGACCAAAGCGCAAGCTCAACGCATGGGCACGCAGGTTCAGCTCCTCGGGCAGCACCAAATCCTCAAGGCGCAACTGCCCGATCGCTTCGCTGGCCGGGTAACCGAGCATGCGTTCAGCACCGGCATTGAAGGTGCTGATAATCCCCTTGAGGTTGGTGGCGATGATCGCCACCTGGGTTGCGGCATCCAGCACACTGCGCAGCTGGTTGTGGGTGCCGCGCAACGACTGCTCGCTGACCTGCAACTCGGCAGTTCGCTGCTCGACCAAGGCCAGGGCGCGCTGACGCTGGCTGAACAGGCTATAGAGCAGCACGCTGAGCAGCAGGCTCAACAACCCGCCCAACAAACTCACCGCCAGCACCGCCGAGGAACGGTTGGCCTGCACGAACGCCTGGCTCGGCAAAATGCTCAGCTGGAAATGGTGATCGGCCAGGTGCAGTACCTGGTTGCTGGCCAGCGCCAGGGAGGCGACCGGGTTCTGCGAATCGAACATCACTTCGGGGCCTTGCAACCCAGACGGGTCGGTGATGCGCACGACCAGGTTGTCATCGGCCGCTACCGGTCGAGCGTCGCTGACCAGCTCGCGCATGCTCAGCAAGGCCATCACATAACCTGCTGCCGCGCCTTGGGGGTTGGCATCGGAAAACACCGGCGCCACCATCAGCAGGCCGCGCGCGTACGAAGGGATATCGTACATGGCCAAGGGTTCGGACACGGCCATGCTGCCAGGCCCGAGCGCCCGCGCCAGTGCTGCCTGGGGTGCCCCCTGTCCGGCAAGGTCCAGCCCATAGGGCAGCCCCGGCATTTCACCGGATTGGGTATACAGCACCGGAAAGTAATGGTCGCGCGGCGGCGCGGGGCGCCACTGGCCTTGTGCGTCCTGGTCTCGGATCACATAGCCTGGGCCCGAGTGCTCACTGGCGTGGCGCTCGAACTCGGCGCGCTGCGCGGCTTCGACGCGTGGTGCCCAAGCGTAGGCCAGGGTGCGCTGCAGCAACGGCCGGGCGTAACCGTCAAATTCATGCAGGGTAACTTCGTTGGAAAAACTGAAGAAACGCCGCAGGCCGTCCAGGCGTTGTTCTTGTTCATCGAAGCGCTCGGCAATGCGGCTGGAGCGTTCGCTGGCCAGCAACTCGAAACGCTGGCGCAACTGCTGCTTGTAGAACGTCTGCGCGGCAAGCGCCAGGGCGGCCGTCAACAGGCCGCCCGCCACCAAGGCCACCAGTGCCACCGCCCAGGCGGACACCGCCTCTGTGCACAGGCCAAGCAACCGCGCACGCACGCCATACTTTGACATACACCCATCTCGTCACGTCAGCGTCCTGCGGATTATCTTGCCCTGCCCTCAGTTATAGCTATTGGCCATTAGCCGCGCAATGTACCTCGTCGGCTCAACGCAATTGCAGGCGCCAGGCGCGGTGGATCCGGTTGTTACGGGCAAAGTCCGGGTCCAGCGTCTGGGCGGTGATTTCCTCCACGGCATAACGTGCCATCAGATGCTCGTCCAACTGGAACTTGCGGAAGTTGTTGGAGAAATACAGCACGCCGCCCGGTGCCAGGCGGGCCATGGCCAGGTCCAACAGTTGCACATGGTCACGCTGCACGTCGAACACGCCTTCCATGCGTTTGGAGTTGGAGAAGGTTGGCGGGTCGATGAAGATCAGGTCGTAGCTGTCGCGGTTGCCTTCCAGCCAGGCCATCACATCGCTCTGCTCAAGGCGGTTGCGCTCGGAGTAGCCATTGAGCGCCAGGTTGCGCCGTGCCCAGTCCAGGTAGGTTTTCGACAAGTCGACACTGGTGGTGCTGCGCGCACCGCCCTTGGCCGCATGCACGGTGGCCGTGGCGGTGTAGCAGAACAAGTTGAGGAAGCGCTTGCCGGCCGCTTCGCGCTGAATGCGCATGCGCATCGGGCGGTGGTCGAGGAACAGCCCTGTATCGAGGTAGTCGGTAAGGTTGACCAGCAACTTGACGCCACCTTCGTTGACCTCCTGGAAACGGCCCTCGGTCGCCTGGCGCTCATACTGGCGCGTGCCGCTCTGGCGCTCGCGTCGTTTGAGCACCACACGTTGCGGCGAAATGCCCAGCGCCTGCGGGATAGCCGCCAGCGCATCGAGCAGGCGCGCCTGGGCCTTGTCCGGGTCGATCGAACGTGGCGCAGCGTACTCCTGCACATGGACCCAGTCCTGGTACAGGTCGACCGCCAGGGCATATTCGGGCATGTCGGCATCGTACAGGCGGTAGCAGTCGATCTGCTCGCGACGGGCCCACTTGCCCAGTTGCTTGAGGTTTTTCTGCAGGCGATTGGCAAACATCTGCGCCCCTTCCGACAGCCGCGCCGGCTCGCTGGCCTGCGGGGCCTGCTGGCGGACTTCGGTGCCTTCAGGCTGCGCCTCACGGCGTTCGCCAGTGACGAACTGGTCAGGCTGCACCTTGAACAGCAACAGCTTGCACGGCAAGGCGCCGTTCCAGAACGCGTATTGCTTGTGGCTGCGAATACCCATGCGCTTGCCCAGCTGCGGTGCGCCGGTGAACACCGCCGCCTCCCAGCCCATGCAAGCCTGGCGCAGGCGCTCGCCGAGGTTCTGGTAGAGGTACAGCAGGCTGGCCTCGTCACCCAGACGCTCGCCGTAGGGCGGGTTACTGATGACCAGGCCTTTCTGGTTCTGGTCCGGGCGTGGCTCGAACGTGCTGACTTCGCCCTGGTAGATCTTCACCCAGTCGCCCAGGCCGGCACGCTCGACGTTGTTGCGGCCCGGCTGGATCAGCCGCGGGTCGGCCTCGTAGCCACGGATCCAGAGCGGTGGCTTGGCGAGGCCAGCCTGCGCGCGGGCCTGCGCTTCGTCATGCACCTTGCGCCACAACGCCGGCACGTGGCCGAGCCAGGCACTGAAGCCCCAGCGTTCACGTTTGAGGTTGGGGGCGATGTCGGCAGCGATCATCGCCGCCTCGACCAGGAAGGTACCCACGCCGCACATTGGGTCGGCCAGTGCGCCGCCTTCGGCGGCAATGCGCGGCCAGCCGGAACGGATCAACACCGCTGCCGCCAGGTTTTCTTTCAATGGCGCGGCGCCCTGCTGCAGGCGGTAGCCACGCTGGTGCAGGCTGTGGCCGGACAGGTCGAGGGAGAGGATGGCCTCGCCGCGGTCCAGGCGCAGGTGCACGCGCACGTCCGGGTCGATCTTTTCCACCGACGGGCGCAGGCCCTCGCGATTGCGCAGCTTGTCGACGATCGCATCCTTGACCTTCAGCGCACCGAAGTGGGTGTTGTCGATGCCCGAGCCATGGCCGCTGAATTCAACCGCCAGCGTGCCGTCAGCCGCCAGGTGGTCGGCCCAGTCGACGGCATTGACGCCATCGTAAAGGTCATCGGCGTTCTTCATGCTGAAGCGCTTGAGTACCAACAGTACCCGGTTGGCCAGGCGAGACCATACGCACAGGCGGTAGGCGGTTTCCATGTCGGCGGCGCCGCGAATGGCCGAGGTGTGCTCGCGCACCTCTTCAAGGCCAAGGCCCTTGGCCTCTTCGGCAAGCAGGCCTTCAAGGCCTTTAGGGCAGGTGAGATAAAGTTCGAAACGGTCCGACATGAGTATTCCAGAGCCTTGGGCTATTTGACTGACGAGGCAACGCATCGCCCCGCGATGTTTGCCCGCATGCCTTTCCAGCAGACGTGCGGGTGACCCTTTTTGGCACGAAAGCGTGCCGCGAAAGGCCGGGCCGCCTGACCGAGCCACGCTTGGCCAAGTGGCAAAGACAGCTTAGATCATCAGGCAGTACGAGAAATTCTGGCGATTGCCGGGCAAATGTGACCCTTCGTCGCATTTCAAATTATTTCTGTCATCCGCGAGCACCGCTGGCCAAATGACGTCATTGATCGGCAAACCCCGATCATAGCGGGCTCAACGCCAAATAAGGTTGAGTCGCATTTATTTACTTATCCTTTCACCCTCAGAAAGGTTACGTGCTTATGACAAATTGATCATTCACACCGTGACTCGCATTCGTTAGAACTGGTCTTAGGCCGCATCGCAACGAGGCGGCACCTTCAGCTCGCCACGCCGGCAGCGAGCGCAAACCGGCAGAAAGACTCTGCCCGGCCTCGGAGAGGCCGACGGGACATTACAGTCAACAAGTGAGGGCAACACCCTATGAGAAGACTTAAGCGTGATCCGTTGGAAAGAGCATATTCACGTGGCTACCAATACGGGGTCACCGGCAAATCCCGCGAACTTTGCCCGTTCAATCTTCCTTCTGTTCGCCAAGCCTGGATCAACGGCTGGCGCGAAGGTCGCGGTGATAACTGGGACGGAATGACTGGCACCGCTGGCATCCATAGACTCAACGAAAATCACGCCGTTGGCTGATCGAGGACACTGAATTCGATTTACCATGCACGCCCCATCCGGGCGGCGGGCGAAGGCCCAGGGGCCCCTTGATGGGGCCCTTTTTTTGCCTGCCGATTATACCCGTGGCATGGCGGCGATAGCGTCCACCGCCTCGCGGATCAGCGCAGGCCCCTTGTAAATGAAGCCCGAGTAGATCTGCACCAGGCTCGCCCCCGCAGCGATTTTTTCGGCGGCATGGCGGCCTTCGGTAATGCCACCGGCGGCAATGATCGGCAACTTGCCACCCAGCTCGCCTGCCAGCACCTTGACGATGTGGGTACTCTTCGCCAGCACCGGCGCGCCCGACAGCCCCCCCGCTTCGCCACCATGCGGCAGCGCTTCGACACCTTCACGGCCCAGCGTGGTGTTGGTGGCGATCACCGCATCCATGCCCGACGCCATCAGCGCAGCGGCCACCAGCGCGGTTTCTTCATCACTCATGTCCGGGGCAATCTTGATTGCCAGTGGCACACGCTTGCCATGGGTGACGGCCAGTTGCTCGCGGCGCTCGGCCAAGGCATCGAGCAACTGCTTGAGCGAATCGCCAAACTGCAGGCTGCGCAGGCCCGGAGTGTTTGGCGAACTGACATTGACCGTAATGTAGCTGGCAGCCGTGTACACCTTGTCGAGGCAGATCAGGTAGTCATCGACGGCACGCTCGACTGGCGTGTCGAAGTTCTTGCCGATGTTGATGCCCAGCACCCCGTTGTAGCGCGCGGCACGTACCCGCTCTAGCAGGTGATCAACGCCCAGGTTGTTGAAGCCCATGCGGTTGATGATGGCCGTGGCTTCCGGCAAACGGAACAGCCGCGGCTTAGGGTTGCCCGGCTGCGGACGCGGGGTGACAGTGCCAATTTCGACAAACCCGAAACCCAGTTGGGCGAAACCGTCGATGGCCGCACCGTTCTTGTCCAGGCCAGCCGCCAGGCCAACCGGGTTGGCGAAGTTCAAGCCCATGACCGAAACCGGCAATGCCGCCGGTTGCTTGCACAGCATGCCGTTGAGGCCGAGACGGCCACCGGCGCCGATCAGGTCCAGGGACAAGTCGTGGGAAGTTTCCGGGGAAAGCTTGAACAGCAGCTGGCGGGCCAGGGTATACATGGGCGGGCAAGGCTCAGGGTGAGTGAGGGTGCGATTATAGCCAGCACGGGCCTGGCAGGACAGCAAATCGTGGGAGCGCTTGGCACATGGGTTGCACCAATCCACCCACAGCCTTATCAGTACTGGCGAGGACCCTTGTGAACACCGCACTACGAGCAACGCCCCTGGCCTGGGTCAACGGCAGCGACGCGCCAGAAAAGCCCAGCCTGAACATCGGTTACATGGCCCTGACCGACTGCGCGTCGGTAGTGGTCGCCGCCACCCAGGGCTTCGCCCAGCAGCACGGCCTTACTCTCAATCTCAAGCGCCAGGGCTCGTGGGCCGGGTTACGCGACAAGCTGGTCAGCGGCGAACTGGACGCCGCGCATTGCCTGTATGGCCTGGTCTACGCCGTACACCTGGGCATCGGTGGCGTACCCGCCTACGACATGGCCGTGCTCATGGGGCTGAACCAGAACGCCCAAGCCATCAACCTGTCGCCGGCCCTGCAGCGCAAGGGCGTGACCAACCCTGAAGCGCTGGCGCGCCTGGTGCACCAGCATGGCGCACGCCTGACATTCGCCCAGACCTTCCCCACCGGCACCCATGCCATGTGGCTGTATTACTGGCTGGCCAGCCAAGGT
Source organism: Pseudomonas sp. NBRC 111132 (assembly GCF_001320565.1). NCBI lineage: Bacteria > Pseudomonadati > Pseudomonadota > Gammaproteobacteria > Pseudomonadales > Pseudomonadaceae > Pseudomonas > Pseudomonas sp. NBRC 111132. Next base: position 13,011 of record NZ_BCBI01000065.1, on the reverse strand, counting down.
ATCCACCCACTGCGCGACGTCGACAGCGTAGTGGTGCCACCGGCGCAGATGGCTGCACACATCCAGGCCGGGCGCATTGACGGTTTCTGCGCGGGTGAACCGTGGGCCGCCGACGCTGTGGCCAAGGGCCAAGGCTTCACCTTGGCCACCAGCCAGTCGATCTGGCCGGATCACCCGGAAAAGGTCCTGGCCTGCGCGCGCGCCTTTGCCGAGCAATACCCCAACAGTGCCCGCGCGCTGATCAAGGCGATCCTCGCGGCCAGCCGGTTCATCGAGCAAAGCCCGGAAAACCGCCGCAGCACCGCGCAACTGCTCAGTGGCAGCGCCTATCTGGATACCCCACTGGACACCATAGAACCGCGGCTGCTCGGCCACTATCAGGACGGCCTGGGCAACCATTGGCAAGACCCGCACGCCCTGCGCCTGTTCGACCAGGGTCGGGCCAACTTGCCCTACCTGTCCGACGGCATGTGGTTCATGACCCAGTTCCGCCGCTGGGGGCTGCTGCGCGAAGACCCCGACTACTTGGGCGTGGCCCGTCAGGTCCAGCAGCTGCGGCTGTACAGTGAGGCCGCGCAAAGCCTGGGCATCGCCTGCCTGGAGCTACCGATGCGCAGCAGCCTGCTGATCGACGGCACCCGCTGGGACGGCAGCGACCCCTACGGCTATGCCCGCAGTTTCAGCCTGCACGCCTTGGGCGACCAGCCCAATGCCCGTGTCGGCCTGTGAGGGAGACCAGCATGTTGCGCATCCTGCTGATCGACGACACCCAGAACAAACTCGGCCGCCTCAAGGCAGCATTGAGCGAGGCAGGCTTCGAAGTCATCGAAGCCCCAGACCTGACCATCGACCTGCCCGCCTGCGTCGAAACAGTGCGCCCGGACGTGGTGCTGATCGACACCGACTCACCCGACCGCGATGTGATGGAGCAGGTAGTACTGGTCAGCCGTGACCAGCCACGCCCCATCGTGCTGTTTACTGACGAGCACGACCCCGGAGTGATGCGTCAGGCGATACAGGCAGGGGTGAGCGCCTATATCGTAGAGGGCATCCATGCGGCGCGGCTGCAGCCGATCCTGGATGTGGCCATGGCCCGGTTCGAAAGCGACCAGGCACTGAAAGCGCAGCTGCTGGCGCGCGATCAGCAACTGGCCGAGCGCAAGCGTATCGAGCAGGCCAAGGGCTTGCTGATGAAGATGAAGGATTGCAACGAAGAGCAGGCGTACACCTTGATGCGCCGACAGGCCATGAGCCGGCAGCAGAAGCTGATCCAGGTGGCCGAACAGATCATTGCCATGCACGAGATGCTGGGGTAATGCGCCTGGCCTGAGACCTCACAGGCACTGAAAACCCATAGGCACGCCAACACTTGGCCCATCTCTTGCTGAACAAACATCACCGGTAGCCAACGGCGGTTGCCCCACTTAAATCCCGACAAAGACGTCGCTCTCCCCTCCACCCCCGTGGAGCGGGTGGCGGCGTCTTTTTCGTTCCGTTGCATTGCCGAGTGAGGTGTTCGATGAGTACCAGCTTCTGGAAATCCGGGCATGTGCCCACGCTGTTCGCCGCGTTCCTGTACTTCGACCTCAGCTTCATGGTGTGGTACCTGCTGGGCCCACTGGCGGTGCAGATTGCTGCCGACCTGCAACTGAGCGCACAACAACGGGGCCTGATGGTGGCCATGCCGATCCTGGCCGGGGCTATCCTGCGCTTTGCCATGGGCGTGCTGGTGGACCGCCTGTCACCCAAGACCGCCGGCCTGATCGGCCAGGTGGTGGTTATCGTCGCACTGGCCGCAGCCTGGCACCTGGGCGTGCACAGCTATGAACAAGCGCTGCTGCTGGGGGTGTTTCTGGGGTTCGCGGGTGCTTCGTTCGCTGTGTCGCTGCCACTGGCTTCGCAGTGGTACCCGCCACAGCACCAGGGCAAGGCCATGGGCATCGCCGGCGCCGGCAACTCTGGCACCGTGTTCGCCGCCCTGCTGGCGCCGGCGCTGGCTGCAGGCTTTGGCTGGAACAATGTGTTCGGCTTTGCGCTGATCCCGTTGACACTGGTGCTGGCGGTGTTCGCCCTGCTGGCGCGTAACGCCCCACAACGGCCCAAACCGAAAGCCATGGCCGACTACCTCAAGGCCCTGGGTGACCGAGACAGCTGGTGGTTCATGTTCTTCTACAGCGTCACCTTCGGTGGCTTCATCGGCCTGGCCAGCGCCCTGCCCGGCTATTTCAGCGACCAGTACGGCCTGAGCCCGATCACCGCCGGCTATTACACCGCAGCTTGCGTGTTCGCCGGCAGCCTGATGCGCCCGCTCGGCGGCGCGCTGGCTGACCGTTTTGGCGGCATCCGTACCCTGTTGGGCATGTACAGCGTGGCAGCTATCTGCATCGCCGCAGTTGGTTTCAACCTGCCCTCTGCCGCAGCCGCACTGGCGCTGTTCGTCAGCGCCATGCTTGGCCTGGGCGCCGGCAACGGCGCGGTGTTCCAGCTGGTGCCGCAACGTTTTCGCCAGGAAATCGGTGTAATGACCGGGCTGATCGGCATGGCCGGCGGCATTGGCGGTTTCCTGCTGGCGGCCGGGCTTGGCACTATCAAGCAGCACACCGGCGACTACCAACTTGGCTTGTGGCTGTTCGCCAGCCTGGGCCTGCTGGCGTGGTTTGGCCTTCATGGCGTGAAACAGCGCTGGCGCACCACCTGGGGCTCGGCTGCAGTCACGGCAGCACGGGTCTGAGATGAGCCTGCAATTGAGCTTTGCCCAAGCCAGCGCCACTGGGCCTCGCGCGGAAAACCAGGACGCCCTGCGCCTGGTTACCCCGGCGCCAGAGCTGGCCGCCAGCAAAGGCTACCTGTTCGCCCTGGCCGATGGCGTCAGCCAATGCGCCGACGGCGGCCTGGCAGCGCGAGCCAGCCTGCAGGCGCTGGCCCTGGATTACTACGCCACTCCGGCCACCTGGAGCGTCGCCCAGGCCCTCGACCGCCTGTTGCTGGCGCAAAACCGCTGGTTGCGTGCCCAGGGCAGCGGCCAGCCGTTGCTGACCACCCTTAGCGCGCTGGTGTTGCGCGGCCGGCGCTTTACCCTGGCCCACGTTGGCGACTGCCGGGTGTACCGCTGGCACGATGGGAACCTGCAGTGCCTTAGCGAAGACCATGTATGGGACCAGCCGGGCATGCAGCACGTACTCAAACGCGCGCTGGGCCTGGACCAGCACCTGCTGGTGGATTACCTGGAAGGCGAGCTGCAGCCGGGCGAGTGCTTTCTGCTGCTCAGCGACGGGGTCTGGGCCAGCCTGGGCGAGCAACACATCCAGGCCGTGCTGCGCGAGCAGCCTGATCTGCAACTGGCCGCCGACACCCTGGTTGCCAGCGCGCACCTCAACGGCAGCCAGGACAACGCCAGCGCCTTGCTGGTGCACGTCGAGCAACTGGGCCCAGCCAACCTGGGCGATACCCTGGCACAGCTGCAAGAATGGCCAGTGCCCGGCCCGCTGCGTGAAGGCCAGGTGATCGACGGCTGGCAGGTTGAAAAACTGCATGCACACAGCCGCCAGTCCCTGCTGTACCAAGTGCGCGATAGCCAGAACCAACCGTGGTTGCTCAAAACCCTGCCCGCTGCGCGCGAACAGGAACCGGGGGCAGCGCAAGGCCTGTTGCTGGAGGAGTGGTTCCTGCGCCGCATCGCTGGCCGGCACTTCCCCGAGCTGCACGCCGCCAGCCAGCGCCAGCACCTGTATTACGTGATGCGCGAATACCCCGGCCAAAGCCTGTCGGCACTGCTGGCCGCACACGGCCCGCTGCCTTTGGCGCAATGGCTGGAGGTCGCTCGGCAACTGCTACAGGCAGTTGGCGTGCTGCACCGGCGCAACTTGCTGCACCGCGACATCAAGCCCGACAACCTGCACCTGGGCCGCGATGGTCAACTGCGCCTGCTGGACTTCGGCCTGGCCTATTGCCCGGGCCTGTCCGAAGACCCGCGGCACGAGCTGCCCGGCACGCCCTCGTACATCGCCCCGGAAGCGTTCGATGGCCTGCCACCCAGCCCGCGCCAGGACTTGTATGCAGTGGGCGTGACGCTGTACCACCTGCTGACCGGCCACTACCCGTACGGCGAGATAGAAGCCTTTCAACGCCCGCGCTTCGGCCAGCCGGTCAACGCCTCGCGCTATCGCCCCGACCTGCCGGAATGGTTGCAGCACAACCTGCAGCAGGCCCTGGCGGTCGACCCTGCCCAGCGCTTCGAAACCGCCGAGCATTGGTTGCTGCTGCTCGAACGCGGCGACCGTCAGGAACTGCCCAGCCGACCACGCCCACTGCTTGAGCGCGAGCCGGTGAAAGTGTGGCGCACGCTGGCCCTGCTGTCGTTGCTGATCAATCTGATACTGCTGCTTACCCTGCTCAAGGGCTGACGCAACTTGCCGATGAGGACACCTCGATGAATGCAAAAATATGGTTGGTGGGTGCCGGCCCTGGTGACCCCGAACTGCTCACCCTCAAGGCTGTGCGAGCTTTGCAGCAAGCCGCCGTGGTCCTGATCGACGACCTGGTCAACCCGGCGGTGCTGGCGCACTGCCCGCAAGCACGGGTGATTGCCGTGGGCAAGCGCGGCGGCTGCCGCTCTACACCGCAGGCGTTCATCCAGCGCCTGATGCTGCGCCATGCGCGACAGGGCCGCTGCGTGGTGAGGCTCAAGGGCGGCGACCCCTGCATCTTTGGCCGTGGCGGTGAAGAGGCGCTGTGGTTACGCGGGCATGGCATCGAGGTAGAGCTGGTCAACGGCATTACCGCCGGCCTGGCCGGCGCAACGCAGTGCGGGATCTCCCTGACTTCGCGCGGTGTCAGCCGGGGCGTCACGCTGGTGACGGCGCATACCCAGGATGACAGCGCACTGAACTGGGCGGCATTGGCCCAGGGCGGCACGACGCTGGTGGTGTACATGGGGGTAGCGCGGCTGGAGCAGGTGCGCCAGGGCTTGCTGGATGGTGGCATGGCGCCAGGGATGCCGGTGGCGATGATCGAGAATGCTTCATTGCCGCAACAGCGAGCGCACAGGAGTGACGTGCGGAGAATGGTCGAGGATGCGCACGGGTTTGGCTTGCGCAGCCCGGCAGTGCTGGTGATTGGAGAGGTGGTTGGGGAGCAGCAGATTCTGCGACTGGACGCAATCGCGGGCTGAATGCCTGTCCCTACAGGAGCAGCCTTTGAGCCCGGATAAAACCCAGGCAAAGAAAAACCCGGCCGAGGCCGGGTTTTTCATGAAACATCAGGCCAATTACTTGGACTGAGCTTCTACCTGAGCTTCAACGCGACGGTTGATAGCACGGCCTTCTTCGGTGGCGTTGTCAGCAACCGGACGGGTTTCGCCGTAGCCAACCGAGTCAACACGGCTGGATTCTACGCCGTACTGCTGGGTCAGGACTTGCTTGACAGCGTTGGCACGACGCTCGGACAGCTTCTGGTTGTAAGCGTCTGGACCCACGGAGTCAGTGTGACCTTCAACCACGGTGGTGGTTTGTGGGTACTGCTTCATGAAGTCAGCCAGGTTTTTGATGTCGCCGTAGCTGTTTGGCTTGACGACCGACTTGTCGAAGTCGAACTTGACGTCCAGCTCAACACGAACGACTTCGGCAACAGCCGGGCAGCCGTCGGCGTCAACGGTAACGTTGGCCGGGGTGTCTGGGCACTTGTCGACGTTGTCGCAAACGCCGTCGTTGTCGGAGTCGGAGCAAACTTCAGCAACTGGAGCTGGAGCGGCTTCGGCTTGCTTCGGGCTACCGCCGAAGTTCAGGCCAACACCAACGCTTGGGGCCCACTCGGTGTCGCCCTGGTCGATGTTGTACTGAGCTTCTACGCCGGCACGGGCGTAGAACATGTCGGTGATGTACCACTTGGCGCCAGCGCCAACGTTGGCGAAGGTGGAGTGGTCACGACCGCCACGGCCGGTCTGGCCCAGCGACTGGTGCGAGAAACCAGCGGAAACGTACGGACGGATAGCGTCGTACGGGTTGTTGAAGTGGTAAACGGCGTCCAGGGCGGTGTTCGAGCCCTTGATGTTCTTGCCGTCTTCGCCACGAGCGTTGTGCACTTCGTCGTAGCCCAGACGCAGTTCAACGTCGTCGGTCAGGAAGTAACCGATCGAGCCGCCGAACAGGTTGCCGTCGTTCTTGAAGTCGCGCTGGCTGTCGAAGAATTCTTTCTTGTAGAAAACTTCGGTCTCGACGGCGCCTTGACCTTGTGCCATAGCGCCAATCGAGGTGGCGGCTACGAGCGAACCAATGGCCAAGCCCAAGGTGTTTTTCAATTTCATCCGTTAAATCCCCATCTGGTGATAGTTAAGCAGTCCCACCACAAACAAGGGGGACAACTCGACGGCAAGTCTAGCAGAACTCGCCGATCCGTTAGAGATATTTGCACGCCACTAAGTTTCATCGAGGCCAGCAAATTTCTCACGAAGCTTGTCTAGCGCGCGCTTGTAACGCATTTTCGTCGCGCTAAGACCCATGTGCATGATGTCGGCAATTTCCTGAAATTCCAATTCTGCGACAAAACGTAGCACCAGAATTTCCCGGTCAATCGGGTTCACATGCACCAACCACTTGTCCAGCCCGCCTTTTTCTTCCGGCTTCGGGGCCTTGTCTTCAGACGCCTCTTCAACAGGGTCCAGGCTCAAGGCATCCATTAACCGACGTTTACGGCGCTCCTTGCGGTACTGGGTAATGCACTCGTTGTAGGTGATGCTGTAGAGCCAGGTCTTGAACTTGGATTTACCCTCGAAGTTCTTCAGCCCATACAGCACTTTGAGCATCACCTCCTGACAGACATCGTCCGCGTCCCGGTCGTTCCCCAGATAACGCGCACAGACGTTGAACAGGGTCCGCTGGTAGCGCCGCATGAGCTCCTCATAGGCGCGGGTAACGTGGTACAGCTCCTCATGCGAACGCGCCACCAACTCTTCGTCGGTGAGCTCGCGGGGGTCATAACGCATGGGCGGCGAATGAACTTTATTCAAAACGAATCTGGCCGACAGTCAGGTCAATGTCGCCGCGCCGACCCCGTGGGTCGAATTTCGCGGCGGCATACATTAACAGCTTTTGTGCGGTTAGCGGCTATTGACACGCTGTTCAAGCAGCTCGCGGTTAGACAGTGACACCAGTTCGCCATCATCGGTCAGCAGCGTCGTCTTCACCGTACCGATCTCCTCGATATGCCCTTCGACCTCTCCAATCCGCACTTGCTGGCCTACCTGGTACAGCTCGCGCACATAAATACCGGCCAGGATCTGCCCGGCGATTTCGCGGCTGCCGAGGCCCATGGCCAGCGCAACGGCCAGACCAACGGTAATCAGCCCAATAACGATGACGTGGTTCAGCAGGTCGGTTTTCACCTCCAGCTGGCTGATGGCTACCGAGATGCTGATGATGATCACCAGGCCCTGGGTAATACGCCCAAGCCCCGCCGAGTACTCTAGGCCGATACCTTCGGCGGCGCCACGAACCAGACCGTTGGCAACCTGTGCCAGCAGCACGCCAGCCAGCAGCACCAGGGCGGCGCCGAATACCTTGGGCAGGTACAGGGCGAGCATGTCGAGGGTGGCCGAAACCCGTTCCAGGCCCAGCGACTCAGCGGCCGAGACAAGGAAGATGAGCAGCACGAACCAGTAGACGATCTTGCCGATCAAGGTCGAGATCGGCACTTGGATGCCAACCCGACCAAGCATCTTGGTAAGGCCAGTGCCGGCCATCAGGCGGTCCAGGCCAAACTTGGCCAGCAGCTTGGACAGCAGCGTGTCGAGCAGCTTGGCCACCACGAAACCGAGCAGCACCACGACCAGCGCGCCGAACAGGTTAGGGATGAAGTTCGCCACCTTGGTCCAAAGGGCGGTCATCGCGGTGACCAGGCTCTGGGTCCAGAGATCGAGTTCCATATTCAATCGGCCTTATCTGCTTTGCTGCCAGTGGCAGCGTTGCGGGAAGAGTGTCGACGCACCGGCGCGACATGCGCCGAGCCATTGTTCACGGCAATCAGCAGCGCCTGGCACCAGCGGCCAAGCAGGCTGAACAGATCGCCCGCGCCAACTTGGCGGTTGGCGGTTTTCAGCACGCGACCCAGGCAAGCGGCATCGTCCCGGTCATCCCGGTCATTGCCGGAGGGTGACGCTTTGAGCAGGTCGCGCAGGGATTCTTCAAACGGATCGTGCATAGGCACCTCGCGCAGTATCAGCAAGAGACGAGGTAGCCCGGCAATGGGTCACACATCCGATTGGGACGAATGTTTCAAAATGCACGCCTAGACCCATCGCAACCGCCGGAACAGCCACCACTGCCCCACCGCCAGCCCTAGCACAACGATGCAGGCGAACAAAAAACCCAAAGGATTATCCGCCCCGGGTATGCCGCCGACATTGATGCCCAGCAGCCCGGTGATGAAGCTCATGGGCAGGAAGATGCAGGTGATGATGCCGAAGCGGTACATGGTGCGGTTCATCCGCTCGCTACGCCGGCGGTCTTCGCTTTCCAGCACCAGCGCGGCACGCTCGCGGGTCAGTTCCAGCTCTTCGAGGTAGCGGATCAGGCTGTTGTTCAGCTCGTTCCAGTAATCGGCATCGGCATCGGCGAACCAGCTCCATTTGCTGCGCGACAACTGGGCGTAGATCTCCCTTTGTGGGGCGAGGAAGCGGCGCAAGCCGGCGGCACGGCGGCGAATTTGCTGCAGGCTGCCTTGCTCTGGAGTATACCGTTCGTCGGATTCGACCTTTTCTTCCTCCAGGTCGACCAGCTCGGACAGGTCACTGACCAGGCCCTGGACCTTTTCGGTCAGCAGTTCACCCATCAACAGCAACAGCTCAGAGGCGGATTTCGGCCCCCTGCCCTGCTCCAGCAGCTGCAGAATTTCGTCGCTGGCACGCAACGGCCGCAGGCGCAGCGAGATGACCCGCTGAGCCTCGGCGAAGATACGTACCGAAACCATGTCTTCGGGCTCTGCGCCGGGGTTCAGGTTGACCCCACGCAGGAACAGCAACAGCTGTTCGTCCGCCATGGGCAGCAGGCGTGGCCGGGTGTTTTCTTCCAACAGCAGGTCGCAGGCAAACTCGCTCAGGCCGCTGTCATGCAACAGCCAGGTGCGGGTTTGCGGATGGCTGCGGTCCCAGTGCAGCCACAGGCTCTGCTCCGGCTGCAGTTGCAGGTCGTCCAGTTCGGTACGGGCAATCGAGCGCGCGCCGCCTCTGCCATCGAGCACCAGGGCATGCACCAGCCCCCACTGCGCGTTGTCTTCCTCGAACATCAAAGCTCCATCAGCGCGTGCGGCGCATCACTCCGGCATTTCCAGCGGGCTTGGCGATACCAGAACACCATTGTTGTCGGCATATACGTATTCGCCCGGGCGGAATGTTACCCCGGCGAAGGTCACCACCACGTTGAGGTCGCCGATACCGCGCTTGTCGGTTTTCATTGGGTGGCTGGCCAGGGCCTGCACGCCGACATCGGTCTGGATCAACACGTCGACGTCACGCACGCAACCGTAGATCACCAGGCCTTCCCAACCATTCTTGGCGGCCTTTTCGGCCAGCATGTCGCCGAGCAGTGCACGGCGCAGCGAACCACCACCATCGACCACCAGCACCTTGCCCTTGCCGTCAAGTTCGACCTGTTCCTTGACCAGCGAGTTGTCCTCGAAGCACTTGATGGTGACGATCTGACCACCGAACGAATCGCGGCCGCCGAAATTGCTGAACATCGGCTCCAGCACTTGCACCAGGTCCGGGTAGGCGTCACACAAGTCGGGCGTTACGTAATGCTGCATGGGAAGCTCCTGTCAGTCACAACGAAAGCGGGTATCGGCCAAGGCTACACCGTGGAGGCTGTCGCAGTCATCCGGGACCGGGCAGTCATTTGTATTCATCCTGTACCGGCCTCTTCGCGGGCGCGTCCGCGAAAAGGCCGGTACAGGCAGAGCAGAGTCAGCTGGCGGGCACCGGCTCCACTGCCAAGGTGGACTCATGCACCGGCAACAGCGGGTCGCGCAACCAGCGTTCCACCAGCGGCCATACCTGCACCTGCGCGGCCTTGCTTACCAGCATGTCGACATGCCCGAAGGCATCGAAGCCTTCCTCACGCCCCAGCCGCAGGAACTGCTTGCGCTCACCACCCAACTGCTCGAACAGCTTGCGACAGGCCCATACCGGGTCCTGGAAGTCGCCCGCACCGGCCACCGCCAGCAACGGCACATCCACCTCTGCGAGCCCCGCCCACCAATCGTGCTTCTTGTCGCCAAAACGCCCGAACAGACCGTGCCAGCGCATGCTCTCCAGAGCCAGGCCTATGGGCTCGTCTTCCGGCCCACGCTTGAAGCGCGGCCCCGATATCTGCCCCCAGCGCTTGAGCAGCAGTTTCGCGCCCCAGGCCAGCGGTGGCACTTTCAGCGGCCAATAGACGCGGCTGATCTGTGTACCGAACAGTGCCACGCTGGCCACCTGCTCGGCAGCCAGGAAACCACCGCCCAAGGCGGCCGCCAGCGTGGTGCCGCCAAGAGAATGGCCCACCCAATGCGGTGCCTGGCCCGACTGTTCGCGCACGAATGCGTTGATCAGTGGCAGGTCTTCACGGGCATACGCAGCAACACTGTTGTGCTTCCAGGCCTGGTTACGCGGCGACAGGCCGTGGCCACGCATTTCCGGGATCCACACATCGAAACCGGCGCGCGCAAGGTAGGCGCCCAGACCAACCCCTTTGGGCGAATACCAGAAACGCCGATTGGAAAAACTGCCATGCAGGAGAATGACCGGCACGCCCTGAGCCTGGCCTTGGTCGGCTAGCCCCAGCCGGGTGACGGCCAGTTCGACGCTGGGGTCCGGGCCGTTGCCGGCCTTGATCCGGTACACGTCTTCGCTGAGGTCGCCGCGGCGCTCGGCACTGAGCAGGGCCACGGGGAAAAGAATGCTGCTGCTTTGCATAAGGTTGCTTGGTGCACAAAAAAGGGCGGGGTCCATTGCTGGAGCTCGCCCTGGAAAAAACCAGGCGGGAGGACGCCAGACGCCCCCCCGCGTTTTACCGCATCAGGCCGCGCCCTGGCCTTCGGCCAGGAAGAACCAGGTTTCGAGTACCGAGTCCGGGTTCAGCGACACGCTTTCGATGCCCTGCTCCATCAGCCACTTGGCCAGGTCCGGGTGGTCCGATGGGCCCTGACCGCAGATGCCGATGTACTTGCCGGCCTTGTTGCACGCGGCAATGGCGTTGGCCAGCAGCTTCTTGACCGCAGGGTTACGCTCGTCGAACAGGTGGGCAATGATGCCCGAGTCGCGGTCCAGGCCCAGGGTCAGCTGGGTCAGGTCGTTGGAGCCGATCGAGAAGCCGTCGAAGTATTCCAGGAACTCTTCGGCGAGGATGGCGTTGGACGGCAGCTCGCACATCATGATCACGCGCAGGCCGTTGTCGCCGCGGGCCAGGCCGTTCTCGGCGAGCAGGTCGACAACCTGGCTGGCTTCGCCCAAGGTGCGCACGAACGGCACCATGATTTCGACGTTGGTCAGGCCCATTTCGTTGCGCACACGCTTCAGCGCACGGCACTCGAGTTCGAAGCAGTCACGGAACGATTCGCTGATGTAGCGCGAAGCACCGCGGAAGCCCAGCATCGGGTTTTCTTCTTCCGGCTCGTACAGCTTGCCGCCGATCAGGTTGGCGTACTCGTTGGACTTGAAGTCCGACAGGCGCACGATGACCTTTTTCGGGTAGAAGGCCGCCGCCAGGGTGCTGATGCCCTCGACCAGCTTCTCGACGTAGAAGCCAACCGGGTCGTTGTAGCCGGCGATGCGCTTGTCGACGCTGTCTTTCAGGTCGGCAGGCAGGCCCGCATAGTTCAGCAGCGCCTTGGGGTGCACACCGATCATGCGGTTGATTATGAATTCCAGGCGCGCCAGGCCGACACCGGCGTTGGGCAGCTGGGCGAAGTCGAATGCGCGGTCCGGGTTGCCGACGTTCATCATGATCTTGAACGGCAGCTCGGGCATGGCATCGACCGAGTTCTGCTTGATGTCGAAGCCCAGCTCACCTTCGAAGATGAAGCCGGTGTCACCTTCGGCGCAGGATACCGTCACGCCCTGGCCGTCTTTGAGTACCTGGGTGGCGTTGCCGCAACCGACTACCGCCGGAATACCCAGCTCACGGGCGATGATCGCCGCGTGGCAGGTACGGCCACCGCGGTTGGTGACGATGGCGCTGGCGCGCTTCATCACCGGCTCCCAGTCCGGGTCGGTCATGTCGGAGACCAGCACGTCGCCCGGCTGGACCTTGTCCATTTCCGATACGTCGTTGATCACACGAACCTTGCCGGCGCCGATACGCTGACCAATGGCACGGCCTTCGACCAGCACGGTGCCTTTTTCTTTCAGCAGGTAGCGTTCCATGACGTTGGCGCTGGAGCGGCTCTTCACCGTTTCAGGGCGGGCCTGGACGATGTACAGCTTGCCGTCGTCACCGTCCTTGGCCCACTCGATGTCCATCGGGCGCTGGTAGTGCTGCTCGATGATCATGGCCTGCTTGGCCAGCTCGCTGACCTCGTCATCGCTCAGGCAGAAACGTGCGCGTTCGGCACGGTCGACTTCGACGGTCTTGACCGAACGGCCGGCCTTGGCTTCTTCGCCATAGACCATCTTGATCGCCTTGCTGCCCAGGTTGCGGCGCAGGATGGCCGGGCGGCCGGCCTGCAGGGTGTTCTTGTGTACGTAGAATTCGTCAGGGTTGACTGCACCCTGCACCACGGTTTCGCCCAGGCCATAGGCGCCGGTGATGAACACCACGTCGCGGAAGCCCGATTCGGTGTCGAGGGTGAACATGACGCCAGCGGTGCCGGTTTCGGAGCGGACCATGCGCTGCACGCCGGCAGACAGGGCGACCAGTTTGTGGTCGAAGCCCTGATGCACGCGATAGGCGATGGCGCGGTCATTGAACAGCGAAGCGAACACTTCCTTGGCCGCGCGGATCACGTTATCGACGCCGCGGATGTTCAGGAAAGTTTCCTGCT
>NZ_BCBI01000064.1:0-35773 GCF_001320565.1 Pseudomonas sp. NBRC 111132 | reverse complement strand
GGACATCGGCGAAAAGCGCGTGCCCCAGGACGGGCGCTTCAAGGTCGCCGTGGGCGATCGGCAAATCGACTTTCGGGTGTCGATCATGCCCAGCATCTTCGGTGAGGACGCCGTACTGCGGGTGCTCGACAAGCAGGACTTGTCCGACCGGGTCAGCGGCGTGCAGTTGCAAGCCCTGGGCTTTGCCGACGAAACCCTGCGCGCCCTGCGCCGGCTGGCCGCCGAACCTTACGGCATGATCCTGGTGACCGGCCCCACCGGCAGCGGCAAGACCACCACCCTGTACGCCATGATCAGCGAGATCAACCACGGCGTGGACAAGATCATCACCATCGAAGACCCGGTCGAGTACCAACTGCCCGGCGTGCTGCAGATCCCGGTCAACGAGAAGAAGGGCCTGACCTTCGCCCGTGGCCTGCGCTCGATCCTGCGCCATGACCCGGACAAGATCCTGGTTGGCGAAATCCGCGACCCCGACACCGCCCAGATTGCCGTGCAGTCGGCGCTCACCGGCCACCTGGTGTTCACCACCATCCACGCCAACAACGTATTCGACGTGATCGGCCGCTTCAGCCAGATGCAGGTCGACCCCTACAGCTTCGTTTCCGCGCTCAATGCAGTGCTGGCCCAGCGCTTGATTCGCCTGGCCTGCCCGCACTGCGCCACGGCCTGCGAACACGATGACGACACCCTGTATGGCTCGGGCCTGACCCGCGAGGCCGTAGCCGGTTGGACCTTCGTGCGCGCCCAGGGCTGCGGCCAATGCCGGGGCAGTGGCTACCGCGGCCGCAGCGCCATTGCCGAACTGCTGCACCTGGACGACGACCTGCGGCAAATGATCGTGGAGCGCCGCCCCCTGGCGCAAATCAAGACGCTTGCCTGCCAGCGCGGCCTGCGCCTGCTGCGGGCCTCGGCCCTGGACCTGGTCCGCGATGGCCGTACCACCCTTGAGGAGATCAACCGTGTCACATTCATCTGATCGTTTCTGCGCTGTATTGGGCGCCGAGGGTGTCGGCCTGGGTCGCTGGCACAATAACCACCACCAATGGCTGGGTAGCCGTGAGTTCAGCTGCGATGCCGCCCAACCGGCCTGGGCAGCCGCCGTTGATGCGCTGGCCGCGCTGCTGGCCGAGCATGCCGTACGTGGCGCCCAGTTGCGGGTATTGCTGTCGGCCCGCTACAGTCGCTTCTGCCTGGTGCCCTGGAGCGATGCCATCGGCCACCCCCGCGAACTGGATGCCTATGCCCGGGCCTGCTTCGAAAACCTCTACGGGCAGCCCTTGGACGACTGGCGCATCGTGCTGTCGCCTGAGCCTGCCGGTGCTGCCCGCATCGCGACGGCGCTGCCCGAAGCCCTGCTGCAACGGCTTCAGGCGCTGGGCCGGGAAAGCCGCCTGAACCTGCGTTCGGTGCAGCCGTACCTGATGGCCGCCTACAACCGTTGCTCGCCGCAGCTGGAGCAAGGCGACTTCCTGTTCGTGCTGGCCGAACCGCGCCGCAGCGTGCTGCTGCTGGCTGCAGGTGGGGCCTGGCAGCAAGTGCTGGCGCAAGGTTGTGCCGACAGCGACCAGGCCCTGCAAGCGCTGATCGAGCGCACTTGCGAGCTGTACGGCGAGCACCTGCCACGGGTTTACCTGCATGCCCCAGGCCGGGGCGACGTGCCGCAACTGGCGGCGGTGCAGCTGTGCCAGCCGGCCAGCGAAGCCGACCCGCTGTGCGCCATGTGGCGGGCGGTGGCCTGACATGCGCCGCCTCGACCTGGAATTCCAGCCCCGGCGCACCAGCCCTTTGGCCTGGTCGCTGCTTGCTCTGGGCAGCGCCGTGGTCGTAGGCCTGGTGCTGCTGCAACACAGCTTGCAGGCCGAGCAGGTCGACCTGGAGGCCAGCGTGCACAGCCTTGAGCTGCAACTGGGCCGCCGTCCGGCCACCGTAGCGCCACAAAACAGCGCTGCCAGCCGCGAGCAAGCCGAGCGTCTGGCACAGATGCGCAGTGTGTCGCAGCAACTGCAACGCCCCTGGCAGCAGCTGTTCGCCATGCTCGAAGCCATGCCCCAGGACGATGTCGCGTTGCTTGGCCTGACCCCGGATGCACGCAAGGGCCAGGTGCGCATCGCCGCCGAGGCATGCAACCTCGAAGCGATGCTGCAGTACCACCAGCGCCTGGAAGCCAGTGACGAGCTAAGCGATGTATCGCTGCTCAACCACGAGGTGCTGGCCGCACAGCCTGAGCACCCCGTGCGCTTCACCCTCACCGCCACTTGGGAGACCGGCCATGCGCGCCCTTAAATCGCTGAACAGCCTGATCCTCCAGGAGCGCCTGCGCAGTGTCGGCCCGGTCGGCCTGGCGGCGGTGGCCGTAGGCCTGCTGGCCATTGGTGTGGCCTGTGCCGGGGTGCTGCCGCAATGGCAGAACGTGCGCGAACTGCGCGCCACCGAAGCTGACGCCAGCGTGCAGGTAGGGCGGGTCAAGCGGGGAGAGCTGAAGATTGCCGTCAAACCCGAACAGCAGGCCCTGGACACCCTGCGTCAGCAACTGCCGGGGCAGCCCCAGGCCAGCGAGCTGATCGAGCGCCTGTATCACCTGGCCAGCGCCGAGCACATCAGCCTGGCCCGTGGTGAGTACGCCCTGGGCATCGACCCCAAGACCCAGCTGGCGCGCTACCAGATCGTGCTGCCGGTGCGCGGCAGCTATCCGCAGATTCGCGGCTTCCTCAAGGGCCTGCTCAAGCAACTGCCGACCCTGGTGCTGGAAGACCTCGAGCTGCAACGCAAACGCATTGGCGACAGCGAGCTCAATGCCCGCCTGCGCATGACCCTTTACCTGTCGAGGTCGTGATGAACACTCAACGTGCAGTCATCTGGGCCGGTTTCCTCGGCGTGAGCGCAGCGCTGGCCTGGGCACCCGGCCATTGGTTCGGCCAAGAAGACGCGCTGGCCCCGGTCGCCGGCAAGCCAGCTCCCACAGAGACTGCGGGCAGCGCCGCTTCTGCGGGTGCGGTTTTGGCCGCGAAAGGGCCGGACCAGGCCTCCAGAGACCTGTTCCCCACCCAGCAGTGGACCAAGCCCAAAACCCTGGCCACCGTCACCGAGCAACCCGTGGTTGCCGCGCCAGCAGTAGTGCCAGCGCCAACCGCTCCGGCACTGCCATTCGAATTCATCGGCCGCATGGGTGACCGCGACGACCTGCAGATCTTCTTGCAGAGCGGCGAAAAACTCTACGTCGTGCGCCAAGGCGACGTGATCGAAGACACCTATCGCCTCGACCGCGTTTCAGCCAGCGAGCTGAGCCTGGTCTACCTGCCTTTGCACCAGTCGCAGACCTTGTCTGTAGGGAGCGCACCATGAAGTCGTCGAAGCTGTGCAAGCCTGCTCCGTTCCTGCTCGTAGCGCTGTGCGTGGCCATTGCCGGCTGCGGTACCAGCGCGGTACGCAAGGACAGCGACCAGTTGATGAAAGAGGGCCAGTACGAGGCCGGCATTGCCCGCCTGGAAGAAGCCCTGCGCGATGACCCACGCGACACCGAGCTGAACATCGCCCTGGCCCACAGCCGTCAGGCGGCAGTCGAGGCGCTGATCACCCAGGCCGACGCCGACCGTATCCGCCACGACTTCGCCAATGCCCGCATGGGCTATGGCCGAGTGCTGACCCTGGAGCCGAACAACCGCCGCGCCCAGGAAGGCATCCGCCAGCTGGAACTGATCCGCACCCTCGACGAGCGCGTGGCGCTTGGCCAAGCCGCGCTGCGCCAGGGCGACCTGTTCGGCGCCGAGCGCTACATGCGCGAAGTGCTGCGCCTGGACCCGCAGAACCAGAAGGGCATGACCCTGCGCAGCGACATCGAAAACGTCCAGGCGCGCACAGCACAGCCATACCCGCAGTTGCGCAGCAAGCTGGAGCGGCCGGTGACCCTGGAGTTTCGCGATGCCAACCTGAAGACCATCTTCGAGGTGCTGTCGCAGGTCGCCGGCATCAACTTCATTTTCGACAAGGACCTGCGCCCGGACATGAAAGCCACCATCTTCGTGCGTGAAGTGCGCATCGAAGACGCCGTGGCCCTGCTGCTGGAGCAGAACCAGTTGCGCCAGAAGATCGTCAACGACAACACCGTGATGGTCTACCCCGACTCGCCGCAGAAGACCAAGGACTACCAGGAACTGGTCATGCGCACGTTCTACCTGACCAGCATCGACGCCAACACCGCGCTGAACATGGTCAAGACCATGCTCAAGACCCGCGACGTGTTCGTCGACGAGCGCCTCAACACCTTGACCATGCGCGACACCCCGGATGCCGTGCGCATGGCCGAGAAGCTGCTGCAATCGCAGGACCAGTCCAACCCCGAGGTGGTGCTGGAAGTGGAGGTGATGGAAGTGGCCACCTCGCGCATCCTCGACCTCGGCCTGCAATGGCCCAACACCTTCGGCGTGCTGAGCAACGACGGCAAACCGGTCAGCGTGCTCGACCAGCTCAAGGGCATCGACTCCAGCCGCATCAGCATCTCGCCGGCGCCGCAGGCCAAGATCAACGCTTCGGACAAGGACATCAACACCCTGGCCAGCCCGGTGATCCGCGTCAGTAACCGCGAGCAGGCACGCATCCACATCGGCCAGCGGGTGCCGATCATCAGCGCCACCTCGGTGCCGTCCACCCAGGGCCCGGTGATCACCGAAAGCGTCACCTACCTGGACGTCGGTTTGAAGCTTGAAGTACAGCCCACCGTGCACTTGAACAACGAAGTGGCGATCAAGGTGGCGCTGGAAGTGAGCAACGCCACGCCGTTGGAAGCCACCCGCCAGGGCACCATTCCGGTCCAGGTCGACACCCGCAACGCGCAAACCAGCCTGCGCCTGCACGATGGCGAAACCCAGGTACTGGCCGGCCTGGTGCGCAATGACCACAACGCCAGCGGCAACAAAATCCCCGGGCTTGGCGACATCCCCGGCCTGGGCCGGCTGTTCGGCAGCAACAAGGACGACATGAGCAAGAGCGAGCTGGTGCTGGCGATCACCCCGCGCATCGTGCGCAACCTGCCGTACCAGAGCCCGTCGGACATGGAGTTCTCCACCGGCACCGAGTCGGCCATGCAGGTACGCCAGATGGCCCCGCTGCCACCGATGGACGTGCCCGGCAATGCGCCAACCACCGACGCACCGGTCGTGGACAGCCAAATGGCGGTCGCCCCGGTCAACGGGAGCCCACGGCCATGAAAACCCGGCGCCGTATGCACGGCTTCAGCCTGATCGAGGTGGTGCTGACCCTGGCACTGCTCGGGCTGCTGGCCAGCATGGCCGCGCCGCTGACCGAAACCGTGGTGCGCCGTGGCAAGGAGCAGCAATTGCGCGAGGCGCTGTACCAGATTCGCGATGCCATCGACGCCTACAAGCGGGCCTTCGACGCCGGCTACATCGAGAAACGCCTGGATGCCAGCGGCTACCCGCCGAACTTGCAGGTACTGGTGGATGGCGTGCGCGATGTGCGCAGTGCCAAGGGCGCCAAGTTCTACTTCCTGCGGCGCATCCCGCACGACCCGCTGGTGGCGGCCAAGGATGAAGACGAAGGCGGCTGGGGCTTGCGCGCCTACGACAGCAGCCCCGACAACCCGCGCGAAGGCGAAGACGTGTTCGACGTGTACTCCAGGGCTCGCGGCAAAGGCCTCAACAGCATCCCTTACGGGCAATGGTGACAGCCATGAAACGCAGCAAAGGCTTCACCCTGATCGAACTGCTGGTGGTCATGGCGATCATCGCCACGCTGATGACCATCGCCATGCCGCGCTATTTCAACAGCCTGGAAAGCTCCCGCGAGGCCACCCTGCGCCAGAGCCTGGCGGTGCTGCGCGAGTCATTGGACCACTACTACGGCGACACCGGCCATTACCCGGACTCGCTGGAGCAACTGGTGGAGCAACGCTACCTGCGCAACACCCCGGTCGACCCTATTACCGAACGCAGCGATGCCTGGCAGTTGGTGCCACCACCCGAAGGCGTGGCCGGCGGCGTGGCCGATATCAAGAGCGGTGCCACAGGGAGGGCGCGTGATGGCAGCCTCTTCGCTGAATGGTAAGGCCCAAAGCGGCTTCACCTACCTGGGCGTGCTGCTGCTGATTGCGGTCAGCAGCGTGGCCCTGGCCGCTACCGGCACGATCTGGGCCAGCGCCGCCCAGCGTGACCGCGAACGCCAACTGCTGTGGGTGGGCAGCCAGTACGCCCAGGCCTTGCGCAGCTACTATCGCGCCTCGCCGGGTTTGGCCCAGTACCCGCAGGACTTGGCCGACCTGTTGCAGGACAACCGTTTCCCCCAGGCCAGGCGGCACATTCGCAGGCTGTACCCCGACCCCATCACCAACAGCGACGAGTGGGGCCTGCTGCGCTCGATCGACGGCCGCATCACCGGCGTGCATAGCCGTTCGGACGCCACCCCATTCAAACGCAGTGGCTTCAGCGCCGAATGGACAGGCTTCGAGGGGTTGGAGCATTACAGCGACTGGCAGTTCGTCGCCGAGCAGGCCTTCAGCGAAAGTGCCGGCGGTGTGCAGACCCACAGCGGCCCGGGAGACACGCCATGAACAGCCTGGCAGCGCTGTGCCTGAGCCTGCTGTTGCTGGCCACCTCGGCCAAGGCCGGTAATGAAGACGAGATGCAAGGCTTTATCGTCGACAACACCATCTCGCACATCGGCCACGACTTTTATTACTACTTCGCCGACCGCCTGCGCGCCACCAGCCGCCTGGACTTCAACCTGGTGGTACGCGAACGCCCCGATGCCCGCTGGGGCAGCCTGGTGACGGTGGAATTCGAGCGTGAGGTGATGTACCGCCGCTTCCTGCCACCAAACACCACCGAACTGAAAGACGAGGCCGTTGCCGCCGCCGACCTGGTCAAGCAGCAAATCATTCAACGCAAGCTGCAACGCCTGCTGCAGGACACCACCGACTTGGAGAGGGACGAGCTATGAACCACCGCATTCCACGTTGCATCGCCGCCTGCCTGCTGGCCAGCGCGTTTGCTGCCCAGGCCACCGAGCTGGTGTACACCCCGGTCAACCCGGCGTTTGGCGGCAACCCATTGAACGGCACCTGGCTGCTGAACAACGCCCAGGCGCAGAACGACTACGACGACCCCGACCTCAAGGACCGTGCCTCGGCCTTTACCGGCACCACAGCCCTGGAGCGCTTCAGCAACCAGCTGGAGTCGCGGATGTTGTCGCAGTTGCTGGACAACATCAGCAACGGCAGCACCGGCAGCATGGCGACCGATGCGTTTCTCATCGACGTCATCGACGATTCCGGGGCGTTGAGCATCAAGGTCACCGATCGCGCCACAGGAGAAATTTCGATCATTGAGGTCAGCGGCCTGAACCCCTGAGAGGGAAGGGCTTTTATGTTGGGGAGAGAACACCATGAAACGTCTGCTGAGCACGCTGCTGATCCTCACCGCCCTTGGCCTGCAAACGGGTTGCAGCCTGCGCGAACCCATGTCGGCCGAACAGGACTCGGAAACCCCGACCCTGACCCCACGGGCCTCGACCTACTACGACCTGATCAACATGCCACGTCCCAAAGGCCGCCTGATGGCCGTGGTTTACGGCTTCCGCGATCAGACCGGGCAGTACAAGCCGACCCCGGCCAGCTCGTTTTCCACCAGCGTTACCCAGGGTGCGGCCAGCATGCTGATGGACGCCCTGAGCGCCAGCGGCTGGTTCGTGGTGCTGGAGCGCGAAGGCCTGCAGAACCTGCTGACCGAACGCAAGATCATCCGGGCTTCGCAGAAAAAGCCTGATGTGGCGGAAAACATCATGGGCGAGTTGCCACCGCTGCAGGCCGCCAACTTGATGCTGGAGGGCGGCATCATCGCCTACGACACCAACGTACGAAGCGGCGGGGAGGGGGCTCGTTACCTGGGGATAGACATCTCCCGCGAGTATCGGGTGGACCAGGTGACCGTGAACCTGCGTGCCGTTGACGTGCGCACCGGGCAGGTGTTGGCCAACGTGATGACCAGCAAGACCATCTACTCGGTTGGGCGCAGCGCCGGGGTGTTCAAGTTCATCGAGTTCAAGAAGCTGCTGGAGGCCGAGGTGGGCTACACCACCAACGAACCGGCGCAGCTGTGCGTGCTGTCGGCGATCGAAGCGGCGGTGGGGCATTTGCTGGCGCAGGGGATTGAACGGCGGTTGTGGCAGGTGGCTGGGGATGCGGGGGATGGCAAGGCGACGGTGGACAAGTATTTGAGCCAGAACCAGCAGCCGTGATCTTGAGGGCCTCTTCGCGGGCACGCCCGCTCCCACAGGTACTGCGTAGCCTTTGAGATCACGCGGTCCCTGTGGGAGCGGGCGTGCCCGCGAAGAGGCCGGTGCAGTTGACAGAAGTGTTACGACAAATGCCCTCCGCTTGAAACCCTTCCCTGACCTCGGTAGTCTTTGCCCGCTGCTGTCAATCCAGCAGTCGGGTTTGGTCACCCGCAATCATCAAGGCGCACAAGCGCCCGCTCTGCGATACAGTTGGCGCTTTTTTGTGCCCGGCTGTTTCGTTTTATGGCGGCTGTGCGTGGGGCGCCTCCGTGCGCGCCGGTTTCCTTGATTCCCGGTTGACCAACCCGCGTACAGTCGCCACCCATTCGTTTGGTCACGTTGTGTGGCGGCTCCAGTGAATCAAGGAGCGACACAATGACAAAAGGCTTACCTGATCCTCCCGTACGCGCCACCACGGCGTCCTCCAGTTCTTCGACCTGTGAATGCAGCCATCCGCCGTTGTTTGCCGTGCGTGCGGGGGTGGACTACGAAGATGCGCTGGTGCATCTGTCCACGCTGCTCAAGGGGGCGTTTGCGACCAACCTCAAGGCGTTGGAGTTGGCCAAGGGGACTTGTCGTGATCTGTTGTTGAGCAATGACCATGGGCTGGATTCGGCCAAGGCGGTGGTGGAGGCTTTGCTCGATGGGGTTGAAAGGCAGCAGCTGGACGAGCGGGGGAAGGCGGAGCTGGTGCGGGGTGTTTGAGGGCTGGCTCGGGGGTTGTGTTTGGGCCTCCAAGTGCACGCCGATGAAGGTTTGTCGCCTGTGAGATCGAGCGCCGCCCGCGCGGCGCTCGATTTCCGCCCCACCCGAAAACCCAAGCCATACCCCCCAGTCACACTCAGCCATTTCTCCCGCACACTCCGGAAAACTCTCAAGCTCTTAGCCCGCCACCTTGCACGGCACTAGGCCATTGCGAACTGATATTTTTGATAGTTGCGCTTGTATTGAAACTGAGCAATTGTTTCGTAAGGGTTGGTTAAAACGGAGCAGACGATGTCTCGATATTTTTATAGCGGGTGGCGATTAACTACCAAGGTGAGTGCGGATAACACTTGCAGTGTGTTTGCTGGCGCTGACGTTGTGATAGGTGAGGTTTCTGAACAAACGCGGTGGCTGCTGGCTGTAGATCGACAAAATTCAATATTCAAGGTGCAGCACAGTCGAAGCTATAGCCCTTATGGCTTTGATCAGGCTGCATTGACAGCGTCTCTCCTTGCTTACAAGGGGGAACATCGGGATGTCACGTCTGGATGCGATTTGCTTGGCAATGGGGTACGTGCCTATAGCCCGGTACTGATGCGATTCTGTTCACCTGACGTGATAAGCCCATTTGGCGCGGGTGGGATCAATGCGTACGTATATTGCGAAGCAGATCCTATCAATTATCTGGACACTGACGGGCGGATGAAAGTGCCAGTCATACCTTCCCCTTGGGCATCTAAACAACCTTACGGTATAAGCCAGCGGTCGCGCGCTATTCAGCGTGTATCACCGCCATCACCGCTATCCGCTATGTCGAAGATGGTTGAAGCGCTACCAGAAAATGGCTATCTTCCGCTTCCGCGAGTACATCCAGAGGGGGCGTCGTCGCAGCCCCGGCGCTCTTATTCGAGTTTGCATGCAGTACCCAAGGAGTTTTGGGAGAAGGCAGGTGAATTATACAAAAATCCCAATGCTGTGGCGAGCGTATGGGTTAACGACGCGCGAACCAAAGGCTTGATCAACACCGAATTGATTCTAGATCAACTGCTGATTAGTGCGATCAGCTACAAGATTGAGACTCGTGGCGCTAGATTAACAGGGTGGGGCGAGCGCGATGCTCTAAGTGAACTAGGATTTAAAAGTCGTGCCATCGCACAAAGTTCTCTCTCGCATAGAATTAATACAGTGGTGCGCTCCCGTTTTTCAATTGCTGCCTCCGCCAGTAGTGGGAGCGTTGCCAGTCGGATACGTCGGTCTGGAAATTAGACCTCTTCCAACAGTGGGTGAGTCTGGCTTGACCGGGGCTTCACTGGCATCAGGCTCGGTGTGAGCCTCTGTGGGCGCTGCGGTGCGGTGATCCTATTTGCCCGAGTAGAAAAGCCGGAGCAGGTGGCACGATCATTTGGGAGAAGTGTTACAGTGCTTACCGTTTGGTAGCGATCTGTGGCGGCTCCAGTGCGTTGCTGGATGGGGTTGAAAGGCAGCAGCTGGACGAGCGGGGGAAGGCGGAGCTGGTGCGGGGTGTTTGATGACTGGTTCGGGGGTTGTGTTTGGGCCTCCAAGTGCACGCCGATGAAGGTTTGTCGCCTGTGAGATCGAGCGCCGCCCCACCCGAAAACCCAAGCCATACACCCCCAGCCATCCCCCAACCCATCAACCAGATGACGCCCAGCCATTTCTCCCGCACACTGCGGAAAATTCCCAAGCCCGTACCCCGCCATCTTGCAGGGCACAGCCGGAGTAGAAAATGGCGCGACAACTAATAACAAACGCCCAAGACCCGCTGCACGAATCCCGCCAGGCCCGTCTGAAGCTGGCCAGCGAAGGCGAGCTGCCGCTGGGCATGCTGCGCGACGAGATCGACGCGTCCTGGCGCCGCAGCCTGGGCCATGGCCTGGATTGCCTGCAGGGCGAACAGGTCGGCCTGGGCCTGGAACAAGGCCATGACCTGCGCATGCTGCTGGAGCGCAACCGCCTGCTGGTCGACGCCGTCACCCCCGAATTGGACTACCTGGTCGCACGCCAGGGCAAGGCCGGTATCGTCATTCTCGGCGACGCCCAGGCCAACGTCCTGGCCATCGAAGGCCAGACGCACGTGCTCAGCCGCGAGGGCCTGCGCGACCTGCACCCCGGCAGCTGCTGGAGCGAGTCGCTGCGCGGCACCAATGCCATCGGCACCGCCGTGGTCGAAGGCCGGCCGACGCTGATCAACTGCGGTGAACATTACCTGGACCGCCTCAGCCCGTTCTCCTGCACCTCCGTGCCGCTGCGCGACCCGCGTGGCGAGGTGATCGGGGTGCTCGACATCACCCGCGAAGGCGTAATGGCGCAGCCGCAAGACAGCCTGTCGACGCTGATGCTGGCGGCCGGCAACATCGAAAGCCGCTTGTTCGGCCTGTGCCATCCAGAGCAGTTGGTGCTGGCCTTCCACAGTCGCCCGCAGTATCTCAACAGTGCCTGGCACGGCCTGCTGGCGCTGAGCCTGGACGGTGAAGTGCTGGCCGCCAACGACAGTGCTTGCCAGTTATTGCAGGTGCCGCGCCATGAGCTGATTGGCAGGCGCAGCACCGACCTGCTCGGCGAGCGTTCACCTGCATTTATCGCACGCCTGTGGCAGGGCGGGGTGAGCAGTGTGCAGACGGCCAAGGGCGAGTTCTACTTCCGCGCCCTGCAACTGCCACGCCATGGCCGGGTCAATGGCAGCACGCCAGCCGGCAAGCCGGCGCTGAGCAAGCAGTCGCCCGCGTTCGACGCCCTGGCCGGTGGTGATCCACGCCTGGCGCGCAACCTGCGCATGGCCCGCCAAGGGCTGGGCAATGGCCTGCCGGTGTTGCTACTGGGCGAGACCGGTACCGGTAAAGAAGTGGTCGCCCGGGCCTTGCACCAGGCCAGCCCGCGTGCCGACAAACCGTTCGTGGCCGTCAACTGCGCGGCCATTCCCGAGGGGCTGATCGAGTCGGAGCTGTTCGGCTACCGCGAGGGCGCCTTCACAGGTTCCCGCCGCGGCGGGATGGTCGGGCGGTTGATGCAGGCCCATGGTGGCACGCTGTTCCTCGACGAAATCGGCGACATGCCGCTGGCCTTGCAGGCGCGCCTGCTGCGAGTACTGCAAGAGCGCCGTGTAGCGCCGCTGGGGGCCGGCGACGAGCAGGACATCGACGTGGCGCTGATCTGCGCCACTCACCGCGACCTGAAACGCCTGGTACAAGAGCAGCACTTCCGCGAAGACCTGTACTACCGGGTCAACGGCGTGTCGCTGCGCCTGCCGGCACTGCGCGAGCGTGACGACCTGGCCGCGATCATTCAGGGCCTGCTGGACAAGTCCGATGCCCGTGGCGTCACGCTGGAGCCGGCGTTGGCGGCATTGCTCGAAGGCTTCGACTGGCCGGGTAACATCCGCCAGCTGGAAATGGTGGTGCGCACGGCACTGGCCATGCGCGAGGACGGCGAGCAGGTGCTGACGCTGGACCACCTCACCGACTGCCTGCTGGACGAACTGGCCAGCGGCTCGGCGCCCTCCGGTAGCCTCAAGGACAACGAGCTGGAGCTGATCCGTGGCGCCCTTGCGCGCCACCAGGGCAACGTGTCGGCCGCCGCCGAAGCACTGGGCATCAGCCGGGCGACGCTGTACCGCAAGCTCAAGCAGTTGCGCGGCTGACGTGAGTTAGCGTGATGATCGTGAACTGTCATTTTTGCTAGTGGCTTGCCTCCAAGAAAAGAGGATAATTGAAGGATGTTCTGAATAGTGAAGAACCCAACGATGTTCGTTTTCCGGAAAACTAGGCTAGGGGCAGCCATTAGTTTTAGCATCCAGTCTCTCCGGCCAAGTATCTGCATAGTGATGAAAGGTGGGTTATGAGACATGTCGGGCGTAAACCGATTGGGCTGAAAAATCTTATGCGGAGCGCTGATTTTTTTGGCGCAGAGACACAAGTCAGAGCTTATAGTCCTTATGGTTATCTTTATCGTTTTATTGAGCTCTACTCGCCAAGTCGGATCGGATTCAACGGTGAGCGATGGGAGTTCATGGCTAAAGTTTATTTTTTAGGAAATGGATATCGATGTTATTCACCTGCTCTGATGCGATTTAATAGTCCGGATAATATGAGTCCCTTTGCTGGTGGAGGTGTTAATGCATATGCCTATTGCCTCGGAGATCCAGTCAATTTAAAGGATCCTAGTGGGCATTTGCCAAGTGTCAGCTTGCGAGATCGACTTATAAAGACTTTTCCTATCTTCGCTGATATAAGGCCAAAAGCAAGCATTCCAAAAGCCATGCAGAGCTCCCAGTCCATGCCTTCGCTAATTGATCGGCCTTTGCAGAGTGACCCACCAAGCGGTTGGAAGGTGATCGGTTATCATGGCGGACTTTCTATTTATAAAGACTCTTTGACATCTGGTATTAATCCGAGGTTGCTAGGTACGCTTCGCCCTCAAGATTTTGGTGAGGGTTTCTATATGGCGCCGAGCGCAAACAGTGCCGCTCGTTATGCATGGAATGCGGGGAATAGTATTCAGAGTCAGCCGCAACTGTATGAGGTATATGCTCCGAGCTTCGATCATTTAAGGTCGGGGAGGGATTATATGTTAACTATGGCTGCGAGGAATAACGGAGGTTATAGTCTCGATCTCCTGGAGGTTGTTATCAGGCCTCCGGCATATTCAAAAATTGAGATTCGTGTGGCGCGGTTGCGAGATAACGTAAAGCTTCCAAGATCCCATGAGGCTCCATTCTGAAGCGTGCAGTTAAATACGGAGATGATAAGCTTATGCCATGTTTTTTGCGGCAGGTTCGGTGCTTTAAACAGTGATGTCAATTTGTATTTTTTGCCGGTCGGATGGCTCTAGGTCGAAGTTAATGCCTCTATACTGCAAGCTCAAACGATTGTGCGGCTGACCCATGGGCCCATTTTTCGCAAAGCTGGTGGAATCCAGCGACCCTGTACTCATGCGCCAGGCGTTGGCCTGGCTGTATGGTTTCGTGCGCCCGCACCGGCGCGCCATCGGCCTGCTGCTGGGTTTGTCGCTGGGCGCCTCGTTGCTGGCCCTGGCGCAACCTTGGCTGGTCAAGACGCTGATCGACGAGGGGCTGCTGGCCAAGGACTACCAGACCCTCTGGCACATGGCAGCGATCATGATCGGCGCAGGCCTGCTGGGCACGGTGCTGGCCGGCGTCAACCGCTACCTGCACACGCGCTTGTCTGGGTGCATTCTGTTCGCCCTGCGCGATGACCTGTACCGCCACCTGCAGCAGTTGTCGCCTACGTTCTATGGGCGGCGGCGCATGGGTGACATTCTTTCGCGGCTGGACGGCGATGTGGCGGAGATCCAGCGCTTTGCCGTGGATTCGCTGTTCTCGGCGGTGTCGGCGGTGATCGGCCTGGTGGGCGCGGTGGCGTTGATGCTGATGCTGTCGTGGCAGTTGTCGCTGTTGCTGGCGCTGCTGGTACCGATCGAGGTGCTGTGGCTGCGCTGGATGCGCCGTAAGGTAGAGCGCGAAGTGCGCAACCTGCGGGAACGTTCGGCGGATGTGTCGTCGTTCCTGGTCGAGACCTTGCCGGCGATGAAGTTCATCCAGGCGGCCGGCCAGCAAGGCCGCGAGGCAGGGCGGCTGGATCAGCTTGGCCAGGGCTACATGCGCCAGTTGCTGAAGGTGCAGGTGACCGAATTCTTCACCCAGGCCGTTCCCGGCACGCTCACCTCCTGGTGCCGCGCTTGCGCGTTCCTGGTCGGCGGCTGGTGGGTGATTCAGGGGACCTGGCAGCTAGGCGCGTTAATCGCCTTTTCCACCTACATGGGCATGGCCGTAGGGCCGGTGCAGAGCCTGCTGGGCCTGTACGTGGCGGTGCAGCGCATGGCCGTGAGCCTTGGGCGGGTGATGGAGCTGAAACGGGAAACCGTGGCCGTACGCCCGGCAGCCAACCCGCAACCCATACCCGATGGGCCAGGCGAATTGCGCCTCGAAGCACTGAGCTTTGCCCATGAAGGGCGCCAGGGTGCGGTGCTGAATAACGTACAGGTGTGTGTACCAGGCGGGCTGAAGGTGGCCATCAGCGGCGCTTCGGGGGTGGGCAAGTCGACCCTGATCGACCTGTTGCAGCGCTTCTACGACCCGGACGCTGGGCGCATCCTGCTGGACGGGACCGACCTGCGCGAGCTGGACTTGGCAGCGCTGCGTAGGCGTATCGCCGTCGTCAGCCAGGACATCGTGCTGTTCCGTGGCACTCTGGCGCAGAACCTGGCCTACGGCGTGCCCGAGGCCAGCCGCGCAGAGCTTGAGCGTGTGGTGCGCCTGGCGCGGCTGGACGGCCTGGTCGACAGCCTGCCGCTGGGCCTGGACGGCTTGCTGGGCGAACGTGGCCAGCAGTTGTCCGGCGGCCAGAAGCAACGCATCGCCATTGCCCGTGCGGTGTTGCAGGCCCCGGCGATTCTGGTGCTGGACGAGGCCACCTCGGCGGTGGACGAAGCCACCGAACGTGAGGTGATCGCAGCTATCGACCAGCTGTTTGCCAGCCGCACGCGGATCCTCATCAGCCACCGCGCGTCGACTTTGGCTGATGCCGACCTGCACTTGCAGTTGCATGACGGCCAGTTGCAGGTACTGCCGCAGGAGACGGTCAAACATGGGCGCTGACGTGCGCGTTGGGGTCATCGACAGTGGCTGCTCGCCGGAGCAAACCAACGGCTTGCTCGATGCCCGCCGTTTCTGGCTGGAAGACGGCCAGTTACGTGAAGGCGCAATGCTGTCCGATGAGCTAGGGCATGGCAGTGCCGTGCTGGCCAGCTTGCAACGGGAGGCTGGCCCTGTGCCGTTGCTGGTGGCCCAGGTGTTCGGCGGCCAGGCCAGCACCAGTGCCTTGCAGGTGGCGGCAGCGCTGCTGTGGCTGGTGGAAGCGGGGGCTACGCTGGTCAACCTGAGCCTTGGCCTGCAGCAGGACCGAGCGGTTTTGCATCAGGCCTGCGCTGAGGCCTTGGCTGCGGGCGTGGTGTTGTGTGCATCCAGCCCGGCACAGGGCGGGCCCGTATTCCCAGCCAGCTACCCAGGCGTGATTCGGGTGACCGGTGATGCACGTTGCGCGCCCGGCCAGTGGTCGTGGCTGGGCACCCGGCAGGCGGACTTTGGCGGTTATGTAGGGACGGGCGGCAGAGCGGGCGCTAGCCTGGGTTGTGCGGCATTGAGCGGTAGGATTGCGGCGTTGCTGCGTGACGAACCGGGCATGGATCGCCAGCGAATCCATGAGTGGTTGCGTCAGCATGCGACGTTCTCAGGCCCAGAGCGACGGGGGGCGAGCCATGCCTGAACCGCGCATTGTGGTGTTGGGTGCCGGCCCTGCGGGTGCGGCCACGGCCATAGGCCTGCGGCGGCTGGGTTATACCGTGACGGTGGTGTCGCAGTGGCGCCGTTTCGCGGCTGTTGAAGGGGTTTCGCAACGGGTGCTGGAGGGCTTGCGGCATGCGGGCCTCGGCGGTGCTTTGAGCCAGGCGGCCACGCCGGCTACCCGGCAGGTGCACTGGAATGGCCAGCACCTGCGAATGAACCAGGAGTTCTTGCTGGATCGGCAACGGTTTGATCGGGCGCTGCGCGACGATCTTCAGCTTGCCGGTGTAAGCGTGGTCGAGGGGCGGGTACGCGAGGTGGTGCACGAGGGCGGTCATCATGTGCGTCTGGACGATGGGCAAGTGCTGACGGCTGATTTTCTCGTCGAGGCCCGAGGCCGCCAGGCACCGCTGGCCGCAGACCGCCTGCGCGGGCCGGAAACAGTCAGCCTGCTGAATGTCTGGCAGGGTAGCCCTGGCGCGCCTGCGTCGGCAGTGGAAAGCCTGGAGGATGGCTGGGCGTGGATGGCGCGGCTGGCAGATGGCCGTTGCTACTGGCAAGTCACCCAGGACGCTGCAGGCCTGCCGGGTAAGGCCGGGTTGGCCGATTATTGCGCGACGCTGCGGGCACGCAGCGGGTTGGTCGCGGAGCTGTTCGACGATCAGGCGTTGGTGCCGGCACAGGTGCATGCACGCAGCAGTACTGCCATTCTGGCGGGCGAATGCGTCGGGCATGACTGGATACGGGTGGGTGATGCGGCGATGGCCGTTGACCCGCTGTCGGGTAACGGGATTTTCCAGTCACTGTCTTCGGCGTTGCAGGCGCCGGTGGTGATCAACACCTTGCTGCGCCGGCCCGAGCGGGCGGTGTTGGCGTGGCAGTTTCACCAGCAGCGGGTCGAACAGCTGTTTTTGCGATTTGCCCGCATTGGGCGGGATTTCTATGGGCAGGAGCAAGGGCGGGTAGGGCAGCCATTTTGGGCTCGGCGCCAAGGCTGGCCGGATGCGCAGCCCTTGCATACGGCCGCGGATTGGAGCGCCGTGCGGGTTGAACGGCGGCCTGTGTTGCGCGACGGTCTGGTGGACGCGGCCGAGGTGGTGGTGACGGCGGACCAGCCGTTGGGGGTGTGGCATTTGCAGGGGGTGGAGTTGGCGCCTGTGGTACGTGCGTTGCTGGGTGGCCTGGCAATTGGGGCGGTTTTGTCGGGCTTACCGGGTGAGCAGCAGATGATGGTGCGGCGGTGGCTGGTGGAGCAGGGGTTGGCTTGAGATGGCCGGGGCCGCTTTGCGGCCCATCGCGACACAAGGCCGCTCCTACACAGGTACAACATCGCCTGTGATGCTTGCGCTGTACTTGTGTAGGAGCGGCCTTGCGTCGCGAAAGGGCTGCGAAGCAGCCCCAGGCTGCAGAGTCAAAAAAAGGTCCCGACAATCAGTTGCATGTAGGCCCCCGTATCCCGCCCACCCAATTGCGTGCCGCCGTTGTTCGCACTGCGCTCCGGCTTATAGAACCCCACCAACGGGCTGATCAGCAGGTGCTCGTTGACCATCCATTCCACGTACAGGTCCAGCTCACGCCCGCCGAGGTTGCCCTGATCCGTGTCCAGCGTATCGAAGTCGAAGTACAGCGCGCCGACGGTCAGGTTGTCCCGTGGCTTGCCTTTCAGCGCCACATGGTGCACCTGGCTGTTCTTGTTGAACGGCCCGGCATAGTTGGCCGCTACTTCACCCTGGAACCAGGTGCCATAGCCTCGGCTCAGGCCATAGAACAGTGGGTCGAAGCCTTCGGAGAAGCGGCTGTAGCGGTAGGTGGCAGTCGGTGACCAGGGCAATTCGGAGAAGGTCCAGTTGCCTTCCAGGTACCAGGCATTCTCGCGCCCACCGGTCTTGTCCTGGCTCACGTACTCGGCGGCCAGTTCCAGGTCCTTCACGCCCAGGTTGCCGCGCCCGCGCAGGCTGGCGGTGTCCATGCCGTCGCGGTGTTCCAGGCCCATGATTTGCGCGTAGCGTTGGTCCACGTCCAGGCCGCGGATCCAGCTGAGGCCCACGGTGCCGGCGTCGGCGACGTGTTCCAAATTGGCTACCGCCAGCGAGGTATCGGCCTGGTAGTGGTTGTCGGACTTCAGCCACATCAGGTCGCCGCGCCAGCCCTGCTTGCCGCCCAGGCGCAGCACGGCGGTGCGGTCGAAGGCTTTACGGGCGGCCAGGTAGTAGGCGCCGCCGCGATCGAAGTTGGCGCCCAGGTCGACCTTGCCCAGGTTCACCGGGTCGCCCTGGATCAGAAAACCATCGCCCAATGTCACTACCTGGCGACCGCCTGAAATGTCCACGCCGTCTTCGCCCAGGGCCGGGAACAGGTTGGCCGAGCGCCAGCCCAGGTACAGGTCTTCGATGGCTGTGCGGCGTTCGTCGCCCAGGGTCAGGCCGGCGGCATCGCCATCGCCCCAGGTGGCGGAACTGAGCAGGTTGACGGCCCCGTAGAGGGCGCCGCTGTCGGCCAGGGCCTGGCTGCCGCTAAGGCCATATTTGACGTAGCCTTCTTGCCAGGCGGTGCTGCCGGGCTGGCGGTTGCCGGCCTGGTTGAAGCTTTCGTCGCTGTGGAACACACCGAACAGGGCTTCGAGGTCGGCGTTGAGGGTGGTGCCGTTGTGGTTGTAGAGCTCGTAGGCTTGGCTGGCGGGTGCGGCGAACAGCAGGGCCAATGTGCAGGCGAGGGTGTGCCTCATGGTGTGCTCCATGTTTTTGTTGTTGTTTTTTGGGGTGCCTGTACCGGCCTCTTCGCAGCACAAGGCTGCTGCTGCAAAAGCGACGAGGCCGGCACAGGAAAAAGATCAGAGCTTGATCAGCACCGATTTGAGCTCGGTGTAATGCTCGATGGCTGCTGCGCCCATCTCGCGACCAACGCCAGACATCTTGTAGCCGCCGAACGGCAGTGCCGGGTCCAGTGCGCTGTGGCAGTTGACCCAAACCGAACCCGACTTGATGCGCGGGATCATGCGGTGCACGGCGGCCAGGTCGTTGGACCAGATGCTTGCGCCCAGGCCATAGGGGTTGTCGTTGGCCATGCCGATCACTTCGTCGATGTCATCGAACGGCATTGCCACCAGCACCGGCCCGAAGATTTCTTCTTGTACCAGGCGGTGGCGCTGGTCGACATCGACAATCACCGTCGGCTTGACGAAGTAACCCGGCCCGAAGCCTTCACCGCCACAGGCGATGGTCGCGCCCAGTTCGCGGCCAAGCTCGATGTAGCCGGTGACGCGGTCCTGCTGCTTGGCCGAGATCAGCGGGCCCATCTGCACCGCTGGGTCCAGCCCGTTGCCCAGTTTCATGCCATTGGCGATGCCGGCGATGTCGGCCACCACGTTGTCGAAGTGCTTGCGGTGCACATACAGCCGCGAGCCCGCGCAGCACACCTGGCCCTGGTTGAAGAAGATTGCCGTGGCCGCACCGGCTGCGGCTTCCTGCAGGTTGGCGTCGGGCATGACGATGGTCGGCGACTTGCCGCCCAGCTCCAGGGTGACGCGGGTCATGTTGTCCATGGCCGCCTTGCCGATCAGCTTGCCGACTTCGGTCGAGCCGGTGAAGGTCAGCTTGTCCACCCCAGGGTGGCGACTGAGCGCAGCGCCCGCGTTCAGGCCTGTACCGGTGATTACGTTGAAAACGCCTGCCGGGTAGCCGGCTTCGTCTACCAGTTCTGCCAGCTTGAGCACGCTCAGTGGGGTTTCATCGGCGGGCTTGAGCACCACGGTGCAACCGGTGGCCAGGGCTGGGCCGAGTTTCCAGCAGGCCAGCAGCAGCGGGAAGTTCCAGGCGACGATGGCGCCGACCACACCCACCGCCTCGCGGCGCACGAAACCATGGAACTGGTCGTTGGGCATCAGCGGCATGGAGGCTTCGACGGTGCTACCCTCGATCTTGGTGGCCCAGCCGGCCATGTAGCGCAGGAAGTCGATGGCCAGTTGCACGTCCATCACCTGGGCGACGGCGGCGCTCTTGCCGTTGTTCAGGCATTCCAGTTCGGCCAGCTGGCGGGCGTCGCGCTCCATCAGGTCGGCCAGGCGCCACAACAGGTTTTGCCGCTCGCGCGGACGCAGGCGGCTCCAGGGCGAATCATCGAAGGCTTGACGGGCGGCGCGCACGGCGCGATCGACATCCTCGGCCTCGGCGGCGGGCACTTCACCCAGTACTTCGCCGGTGGCCGGGTTGCGGAACGACAGGGTGCGACCGCTGGCGGCGTCCTGCCACTCGGCGCCGATGCGCATCTTCAGCTTGCGTTCGAGAAAGGCGCGGGTGGCGGGCAGGATGGGCAGTTCGGAAAGCATGGGACGGTGCCTCTTGTCATTGGATGTGGCGGGCACCGGCGCAATGGCCGTGCCAACCTGGGCAGATGGCGGCAAGGCCTTGAGCTGACTGGGTTTTGCCGTGACGCAAGGTTCGGTTTGCAAAGGTGCGCTGTTGCACAATGAGACGGTGTGAGACGGTGGTGAAACAGCGGCTCTAAGGGCCGGCAGCCGGCATGTCAGGTGTTGTCTCAAGCTGAAACACCTTGTCGCGAAATGGCACGCTGCAATTGGCCATCCGTGCTGCTGGCCAAGCCCCGTTAACTGCCTAAAGGGTTGAAAGGCAACGCTTTTACAGCACCTGGCACAGTTCCTGTATCACAACTGTCACATGCACACCTGCTGTACCAAAGCGTGCGAAAACGATAAGAACAACAACCGTGGAGGTCTGACCTTGAAGACGACTCGACTCCGGCGGCATGCGGGCAAACTGGCGCTGGTCGCCGCCGCGCTGCTGAGCACCCAGGCCATGGCGGCCGAGCAGGGCCCGAGCCTGTTGCAGAACAAGTGCATGGGGTGCCATATCCCCGAAGGCAACGACACCTATAGCCGCATCAGCCACCAGCGCAAGACGCCGGAAGGCTGGCTGATGAGCATTGCCCGCATGCAGGTGATGCACGGCCTGCAGATCAGTGACGACGACCGTCGCACGCTGGTCAAGTACCTGGCCGACAAGCAGGGCCTGGCGCCCAGCGAAACCGATGGCGTGCGTTACGCCATGGAGCGCCGGCTCAATACCGTCGAGCACTTCGACACCCAGCTCAGCGAGACCTGTGGCCGTTGCCACTCCGGTGCCCGCGTCGCCTTGCAACGGCGCCCGGCCAAGGAGTGGGAACACCTGGTCAACTTCCACCTTGGCCAATGGCCGTCCCTTGAGTACCAGGCCCAGGCGCGTGACCGCGACTGGCTGCCGATTGCCCTGCAACAAGTGGTGCCGGAGCTTGCCAAGCGCTTCCCGATGGAAAGCGCAGCCTGGGCCGAATGGCAGAAGGCCAAACCCAAGGCAGACGCACTGCCGGGGCAGTGGGCATTCAGCGGCCATATGCTTGCCAAGGGCGACGTACGTGGGGTGATGAGCGTCACGGCTGGGGAGGGCGATACCTTCAAGGTCGAGGTCAAGGGCGCTTACGCCGACGGCACGCCGTTCAACGGCAGCGGCACGGCGATCCTCTACAACGGCTATGAGTGGCGTGGCAACGTCAAGGTCGGCGATGCCAACCTGCGCCAGGTGTTCGCCGCGCTGGATGGCGAGATGAAAGGCCGTATGTTCGAAGCCGACCACGATGAGCGTGGCCTGGACTTTACGGCGGCGAAGGAAGGCAAGGCGCGCCTGCTGGCGGTTCAGCCGGCATTCATCAAGGCCGGCGGCGAAAGCGAGATCACCCTGGTGGGTAGCGGCCTGGACGGCAAGCCCGACTTGGGTGCAGGGGTGGAAGTGACCGAGGTGCTGGAGCAAACCCCGACCCTGGTACGGGTCAAGGCCCGCGCCGCGGCAGACGCCAAGCCTGGCCAGCGCGAGGTTGCGGTGGGCGCGCTCAAAGGTGTCAACCTGGCGGTCTACGACAAGGTCGACGAAGTGAAGGTGGTGCCGGCGTTCTCCATCGCCCGCATTGGCGAGAACGGCGCTTCGGTGCCGAAAGTGCAGGGCCGCTTCGAGGCCGAAGCCTGGGGTAAAGACGCCAGCGGACAACCGCTGCGCATCGGCTACCTGCCGGCCACCTGGAAGGTCGAGCCGTTCAACGAGCGTGCGGTCGAGGACGAAGACGTCAAGTTCGCCGGGCAGATGCAGGCTGATGGCGTGTTCGTACCAGGCGGTGCCGGGCCCAACCCCGAGCGCAAGATGATGACCAACAACGCCGGTAACTTGAAAGTCATCGCCACGCTGGCCGACGGTGGCCAGACCGGCGAAGGGCACATGATCGTCACCGTACAGCGCTGGAACAACCCGCCGCTGCCATAACGGCAGGGCGCAACGGTTTTCCAACGGATCGATTATCGGGAGGTCGCCATGGGCGTACTACTGAACCTGGTCGAGCGTAACCTGCACGAAGTGCAGGTCGATGCCGACCGCATGCTGTTCCATATTCCCAGCAGCTCGCTGTTTGCCACCGATGCGGTGACCGGCAGCATCATCGACGCTTTGCGCCAGCAAGGCTGCTCGGCCGAGGAGCTGATGCAGCGCCTTGGCCAGCAGTTTGCCGGCGACGATATCCAGGACACCCTGCGCGAGCTGATCGCGCTGGAGCTGGTCAGCGACGGCTCGCCGCTGACCCCGGAAATCGCCCTGAAGCAGGTCGAACGCACCGCGCTCAACACCGTGGTTCTGAACGTCAACACTGGCTGCAACCTCAGCTGCACTTATTGCTACAAGGAAGACCTGGACAAGCCTTCCGCCGGCAAGAAGATGAGCACCGCCACCGCCGAGGCCTCGGTGGAGATGCTGCTCAAGGAATCGCCCAACGAGGAGCGCTACAGTGTGGTGTTCTTCGGTGGCGAGCCACTGTCCAACCGGCCGTTGATCGAGCACATGGTGGCTTACTGCGAACGGCGTTTCGCCGAGGCGGGCAAGCAGGTGGAGTTCATCATGACCACCAACGCCACCTTGCTGACCGAAGAAATCATCGACTGGCTCAACGCCCACCGTTTCGGCCTGTCGATCAGCATCGACGGCCCCAAGACCGTGCACGACCGCAACCGCATCACCGTGGGTGGGCAGGGTACCTATGACGTGGTGCGGCGCAAGGCCGACCTACTGCTGTCGCGCTACACCAGCCGCCCGGTGGGCGCGCGGGTCACGCTGACCCGTGGCATTACCGATGTCGAAACCATCTGGAACCACTTGTTCAATGAAATGGGCTTCGCCGAAGTTGGCTTTGCCCCGGTGACCTCGGGCGACATGGCCGATTTCAACCTCACGAGCGAAGAGCTGGTGCAGGTGTTCGCCAACATGAAGGCCCTCGGCCGGCGTTACCTGGAGGCGGCGCTGGCGCACCGCAACATCGGTTTCTCCAACCTGCACCAGTTGATCACCGACATCCACGAAGGCCACAAGAAGGCCCTGCCGTGTGGCGCCGGGCTGAAGATGCTGGCGGTTGACCACGAGGGCGAGCTGAACTTGTGCCACCGCTTCACCGGCTCCAGCCTGCCGACCTTCGGCAATGTGCACCAAGGGGTGAAGCAGGCGCAGCTCAACGACTTCCTGTCGCAACGCCTGGACCGTAGCAACACCGGCTGTGAAAGCTGCCGCATCCGCAACCTGTGCTCGGGCGGCTGCTACCACGAAAGCTATGCACGCTACGGCGACCCGCAGCACCCGACCTACCACTATTGCGAACTGATGCGCGACTGGGTGGACTTCGGCATCGAAGTCTACAGCCGCATCATGGCCGCCAACCCGGCCTTCATCGATCGCTACATCACCCCGCGGAAGGCGCACTGACATGAAGCACTTGAAGCCCCTGAACAACAAGGCGCGCATCCTGGAGCAGGCCGCCGCCGAAGACCGTGTCGAAGAAGTGATGGCCATGAGCGCGGTGGCAGGCTGCACGGCCACCACCGACCCGGGCTGGGAAGTGGATGCCTTTGGCGGCGTCAGCTCGTTGTGCCAACCGATGGAGGCCGACCTGTATGGCTGCTCCGACCCTTGCTGGTGGCCAGCCCAGGTGCCGGACATGATGAGCACTTACCAGGACTGGAACGCCCAGGCGACCAACTCGGCGGACGACTGGCGCAACCTCGGCACCGTGTTCCCGAAAGACAAGTGACGGCCCAACAAGAATGACAAGGGGAAACCGCATGAAAGCTGGACGCTGCGCGCAACTTGCGCTCACCATCGCCGCCACGGCCTGCGCCGGGCTGGTACAGGCCGACGACACCGGGCCGGCACTGAAGGCTGGCCACGAATACATGATCGTGACCAACTACCCGAACAACCTGCATGTGGTCGATGTGGCCAGTGACACGGTCTACAAAAGCTGCCAGATGCCCGACAAGTTCGGCCCTGGCACCGCAATGATGGCGCCGGACAACCGCACCGCCTACGTGCTCAACAACCACTACGGCGACATCTACGGTATCGACCTGGACACCTGCAAGAACACCTTCCGCGCCAACCTGTCCAGCGTGGCAGGCGAAGTCGGCCGGTCGATGTACTCATTCGCCATCAGCCCCGATGGCAAGGAAGTGTACGCCACGGTCAACCCGACCCAGATGCTGAACGACCATTACGTGGTCAAACCGCCGCGGCTGGAGGTGTTCAGCACCGCCGATGGCCTGCAGGCCAAGCCGGTGCGTACCTTCCCGATGCCGCGC
The DNA here is from genome assembly GCF_001320565.1 of Pseudomonas sp. NBRC 111132. Classification (NCBI taxonomy): domain Bacteria; kingdom Pseudomonadati; phylum Pseudomonadota; class Gammaproteobacteria; order Pseudomonadales; family Pseudomonadaceae; genus Pseudomonas; species Pseudomonas sp. NBRC 111132. The sequence goes on along the minus strand of NZ_BCBI01000064.1, from coordinate 10,808 downwards.
CAGGTGTACCTGATGCGCGCCGCTGACGATGGCAGCCTGTTCGTCGCAGGGCCGGACATCTACAAGATGGACGTGAAGACCGGCAAATACACAGTGGCCCTGCCGTTGCGCAACTGGAACCGCAAGGGCTACAGCGCCCCGGACGTGCTGTACTTCTGGCCGCACCAGAGCCCGCGCCACGAGTTCACCATGCTGTACACCATTGCCAAGTTCAAGGACGACAAGCAGGACCCGGCCACCGCCGAGCCGCTGTATGGCTACCTGAGCGTCGACCTGAAGACCGGCAAGACCCACACCCAGGAGTTCGCCGACCTGACTGAGTTGTACTTCACCGGCCTGCGCTCGCCCAAGGACCCGAACCAGATCTACGGCGTGCTCAACCGCCTGGCCAAGTACGACATCAAACAGCGCAAGCTGATCAAGGCGGCTAACCTGGAGCACACTTACTACTGCGTCACCTTCGACAAGAAGGGCGACAAACTGTACCTGGGCGGCACCTTCAACGACCTGGCGGTGTTCAACCCGGAAACGTTGGAGAAAGTGAAGAACATCAAGTTGCCGGGTGGTGACATGTCTACCACGACGCCCCAGGTGTTCATCCGCTAGATCGGTGTGGGCCTCTTCGCGGGTTTACCCGCGAAGAGGCCGGTATAAACAACACAAGAACAACAAGAGAACGCCCATGCCCCAGCCAAGCTACTCCCAGGGCAACCAGGACAAGGCCCTGCTTACCCAGTGCATCGGCGACGCCTTCGACGCCACTGTCGCTCGCTTTCCCGAGCGCGAGGCGCTGGTGGTGCGCCACCAGGCCCTTCGCTACACCTGGCGGCAACTGGCCGAGGCCGTCGACCAGCATGCTCGCGCGCTGATGGCCCTGGGCGTGCAGCCCGGTGACCGCCTGGGTATCTGGGCGCCCAATTGCGCCGAGTGGTGCATTACCCAGTTCGCCAGCGCCAAGGTTGGCGCAATCCTGGTCAACATCAATCCGGCCTACCGCTCCAGCGAGCTGGACTATGCGCTCGGCCAGTCCGGCTGCCGTTGGGTGATCTGTGCCGATGCGTTCAAGACCTCCGATTACCACGCCATGCTGCAGGGCCTTGTACCTGGCCTGGCCAGCGGTCAAGCGGGCGCGCTGATCTGCGAGCGTTTTCCCGAGCTGCGTGGCGTGGTCAGTCTGGCCGTCGCGCCCCCGCCTGGGTTCCTCGCCTGGCACGACCTGCAGTCCCGCGCCGAGGCCGTCAGCCGCGAGGCCCTGGCCCAGCGGCAGGCACAACTGCGCTGCGACGATCCGATCAACATCCAGTACACCTCGGGGACCACCGGCTTCCCCAAGGGCGCCACCCTCAGCCACAGCAACATTCTCAACAACGGCTACATGGTGGGTGAAAGCCTGGGCCTGACCGAACATGACCGGTTGGTAGTGCCGGTGCCGCTGTACCACTGCTTCGGCATGGTCATGGCCAACCTTGGCTGCATGACCCACGGCAGCACCTTGATTTATCCCAACGATGCCTTCGACCCTTTGGCTACCCTGCGCGCGGTGGCGGAGGAGAAAGCCACGGCGTTGTATGGCGTGCCGACCATGTTCATTGCCGAGCTGGACCACCCGCAGCGCGGCGAGTTCGACCTGTCGAGCCTGCGCACGGGGATCATGGCCGGCGCTACGTGCCCGATCGAGGTGATGCGCCGGGTGATTGGCGAGATGCACATGGCCGAGGTGCAGATTGCCTACGGCATGACCGAGACCAGCCCGGTGTCGCTACAGACCGGCGCCACTGACGACCTGGAGCGCCGCGTGACCAGCGTGGGGCGCACCCAGCCACGGCTGGAGAACAAAGTGATCGACAACGACGGTGGCACAGTGCCGCGCGGTGAGATTGGCGAGCTGTGCACGCGTGGCTACAGCGTGATGCTGGGTTACTGGAACAACCCCAAGGCCACGGCCGAGAGCATCGATGAAGACGGCTGGATGCACACCGGCGACCTGGCAGTGATGGACGAACAAGGCTATGTGCGGATTGTCGGGCGCAGCAAGGACATGATCATTCGCGGCGGTGAGAACATCTACCCGCGTGAGCTGGAGGAGTTCTTCTTCACCCACCCAGCGGTGGCCGATGTACAGGTGATTGGCGTGCCGTGCAGCAAGTATGGCGAAGAGATCGTCGCCTGGGTGCGGCTGCACCCAGGGCATGCTGCCAGCGAAGAAGAACTGCGAGAGTGGGCCAAGGCGCGAATTGCGCACTTCAAGGTGCCCCGGTACTTCCGCTTTGTCGACGAGTTCCCGATGACGGTGACCGGCAAGGTGCAGAAGTTCAGGATGCGCGAGATCAGCGTCGAGGAACTGACTGCCAATTGATGTAGGGGCCGGCACAGGCAGCAGAGGATCTCAGCCTTGCAGCAGTTCCGGGCTGTTGAAGTTGCTTAGCCGACAATCATCGTCGGCACACGCCAGCCCTTGCACCGCCTCGCGCAGCAAGGCCTTCTGCAAGCTCCGCTCACCCGCCGCCCAGGCTTGTTCCAGCACCGGCAACACCCGTTTTGGCAGCACGCTGAACATCGGCTGCCAATACTCACCCTGACGCACCATCGCCGCACTGTCATTGGCCTTCGCCAGCCGCAGCAGGTCTTCGATCAACACCTGATCGACACGTGGTGCATCGCAGGCCAGCAGCACAACCCATTCATGCCGTGCCACCTTGAGCCCGGCAATCACTCCCGCCAAAGGCCCGGGGAAGTCCGCCTCGGCATCGCCCACCACCTGGTCGGCATACGCCCGGTAGGCCTCCTGGTTACGGTTGCAGGAAATCACCAGGTCGTCGCTCAGCGGGCGCACCACTCGCTGTACATGCGCCACCAAGGGTTCACCCTGCCAGTCGATCAAACCCTTGTCGCGGCCGCCCATACGCTGCCCGCGACCGCCGGCAAGGATGAGGATGGAGCAGGGGGGAAATGCATCAGGCATGAAAAAGGGTTCCGGGCAGTCATTGCCGGGAACCCTCCCATTTCAAGTGGGGCTTGTCCAGTCAGCTTTCACCGGCCACCGGATGCGTGGCAGCGTTTTGCGTCTGGCGCCGCCCGGACAGGCGCATCACCACCACGAAGAACACCGGCACGAACACCACCGCCAGGGTGGCGCTGAGCATGCCGCCAATCACCCCGGTGCCGATCGCTTGCTGGCTGGCGGAGCTTGCGCCGCTGGCGATGGCCAGTGGCACCACGCCGAGGATGAACGCCAGCGAGGTCATCACGATCGGCCGCAGGCGCAGGCGGGCGGCTTGTACGGCAGCATCGACGGCGTCCACGCCCTGATCGACCAGGTGCTTGGCGAACTCGATGATCAGGATGGCATTCTTCGCCGACAGGCCGATCAGAGTAATCAGGCCAACTTTGAAGAATACATCGTTGGGCATGCCGCGCAGGGTCACGGCCAGCACTGCACCCAGCACGCCGAGTGGTACCACCAGCAGTACCGCAGTCGGGATCGACCAGCTTTCGTACAGCGCCGCCAGGCACAGGAACACCACCAGCAACGACAGCGCCATCAGCATCGGTGCCTGGCTGCCGGAAAGGCGTTCCTGCAGGGACAGGCCGGTCCATTCCAGGCCGGCACCGGCTGGAAGCTGCGCCACCAGGCGCTCGACTTCGGCCATGGCCTCACCGGAGCTGTAGCCGGCCGCCGGTTCGCCGGAAATCGACACCGCCGGGTAGCCGTTGTAGCGGGTCAGCTGCACCGGGCCGCTGACCCATTTGGCCTGGACGAACGCGCCCAGTGGCACCATCTTGCCGCTAGTGTTGCGTACGTGGATTTTCAGCAAATCCTCGACCTGGCTGCGCTGGTTGCCTTCGGCCTGCACCACCACCCGCTGCATGCGGCCCTGGTTGGGGAAGTCGTTGACGTAGCTGGAGCCCACAGCCACGTCCAGCACCGTGCCGATATCGGCAAACGATACGCCCAGGGCATTGGCCTGGCGGCGGTCGATTTCCAGCTGCACTTGCGGGCTTTCCGCCAGCGAGGCTTCACGCACGTTGGTCAATACCTTGCTTTTGCCGGCGCTTGCCAGCAACTGGTCACGGGCCGCCATCAGTTCGGCGTGGCCCATGCCGCCACGGTCCTGCAGGCGGAACTCGAAGCCGGTCGATTCGCCCAGGCCGTCGATTGGGGGTGGCAGTACCGAGAAGGCGATGGCGTCCTTGAGCTGGCTGAAGGCCATGGTCGCGCGGTCGGCGATCGACTGGGCGCTGTCATCGGTGCCGCGCTCGGACCAGTCCTTGAGCGTGGTGAAGGCCAGCGCCGCGTTCTGCCCGCTGCCGGAGAAGCTGAAACCGAGAATCAAGGTGGTGTTGCCCACCCCCGGTTCCTCGGCGTTGTGCGCCTCGATCTGCGCGGCTACCTGTTCGGTGCGCATGCGGCTGGCACCGGGCGGCAGTTGGATGTCGGTAATGGTGTAACCCTGGTCTTCGGTGGGCAGAAACGCCGTGGGCAACTGGCTGAACCCGTAGCCCAGCACCGCCAGCAGCACTGCGTACACCGCCAGGTAGCGGCCACTGCGCTTGAGCGCCTGTACCACCCAGCGTTGGTAGCCGTTGCTCATGCTTTCGAAGCGGCGGTTGAACCAGCCGAAGAAGCCTTTGCGTGCGTGGTGCTCACCTTTGGCCACGGGCTTGAGCAGGGTGGCGCACAATGCCGGGGTCAGGCTGAGGGCGAGAAACGCCGAGAACAGGATCGATACCGCCATCGACAGCGAGAACTGCTGGTAGATCACCCCCACCGAGCCTTGCATGAAGGCCATGGGCAGGAACACCGCCACCAGTACCAGGGTGATACCGATGATCGCCCCGCTGATCTGGCCCATGGCTTTGCGCGTGGCCTCTTTGGGCGGCAGGCCTTCTTCGGCCATGATGCGCTCGACGTTTTCCACCACCACGATGGCATCGTCGACCAGGATGCCGATGGCCAGCACCATGCCGAACAGGGTCAGCACATTGACCGAGAAGCCCATGGCCAGCATCACGGCGAAGGTGCCCATCAATGCCACGGGCACCACCAGGGTCGGGATCAGCGTGTAGCGCAGGTTCTGCAGGAACAGGAACATCACTGCGAACACCAGCAGCATGGCTTCGAACAGGGTGTTGATGACCTGCTCGATCGACACTTTGACGAACGGCGAGGTGTCGTAGGGGATGTCGTACTTGACGCCTTCCGGGAAGTAGCGGGCCAGGTCCTGCATCTTCGCCCGTACCAGGGTGGCGGTTTCCATGGCGTTGGCCCCCGGCGACAGCTGCACGCTGAAGGCGGTGGCCGGCTTGCCGTTCAGGCGCGTGCCGTACTGGTATTCCTGGGCGCCGATCTCGACCCGGGCGACATCCCCGATGGTCACCGTGGAGCCATCCAGGTTGGCGCGCAGGACAATGGCGGCGAATTCTTCAGGCGTGCTCAGCTGGCCCTTGACCACTACGTTGGCGGTGATTTCCTGGGTGTCGCGGCTGGGCAGGTCGCCAATGCTGCCAGGGGCGACCTGGGCGTTCTGCGCCGCGATGGCCTCGGCCACGTCGTTGGGCGTGAGGTTGAAGCCGATCAGCTTGCGTGGGTCGATCCAGATGCGCATGGCGCGCTCGGAGCCGTACAACTGAGCCTTGCCGACGCCTTTGAGGCGGCGGATTTCGTCCATCACGTTACGGGCGAGGATGTCCGACAGCGCGGTTTCGTCGAGCTTGCCGTCTTCGGAGGTGAGGGTGGCCAACAGCAGGAAGCCCGTAGACACCTTCTCCACTTGCAGGCCCTGCTGGGTGACTGGGCGTGGCAGGCGCGATTCGACCACCTTCAGGCGGTTTTGCACGTCGACCTGGGCCAGGTCCGGGTTGGTGCCTGGGGCGAAGGTGGCGGTTATGGTGGCGCTGCCCAGGCTGCTCTGCGACTCGAAGTACAGCAGGTTGTCGGCGCCGTTGAGTTCCTGCTCGATCAGGCTGACCACGCTTTCGTCCATGGTCGCCGCCGAGGCGCCTGGGTACACGGCGTAGATCTCCACCTGTGGCGGTGCCACGTTGGGGTACTGGGCCACCGGCAGTTGCGGGATGGCCAGCACACCGGCCAGCAGGATGAACAGTGCGACCACCCAGGCGAATACCGGGCGATCGATGAAGAATTGCGGCATTGATCAGGCCCTCACTGGCCGATGTGCTGAGCGATGGGGGGGGCACCGGGTGTGGTGTCGACCTGCACCTGGTCGCCGGCCTTGACGTGCTGCAGGCCCTCGATCACCACCCGCTCGCCGGCGGCCAGGCCCTCGCTGACGATCCAGCGGTCGCCCTGGGCGCTGCCCAGGACTACCTGACGGTCGCTGACGCGGGCCTGCTGGTCGACCACCAGCACCTTCGGCACGCCGGCGCTGTCGCGCAGGATGGCGCGTTGCGGCACGCTCAGGCCCTTGGCTTGCACCGCCTGCTCCAGGCGTACGCGCACGTAGCTGCCGGGCAGCAGGTCGAGGTCCGGGTTGGGGAACTCGCTGCGCAGGGTGATCTGGTTGGTGCTGGGGTCGACGCTGATGTCGGAAAACAGCAGCTTGCCCGGCAGCGGGTAGGCGCTGCCGTCGTCCTGGATCAGGGTGGCGCGGGCCTGGCTGTCGCCTACCTGTTGCAGCTCGCCAGCACGCAGGGCGCGGCGCAAGGCGTTCAGCTCACGGGTCGACTGAGTGACATCGGCATGGATCGGGTCCAGTTGCTGGATGGTCGCCAGCGGGGTGGTCTCGTTCTGCCCGACCAGCGCGCCTTCGGTGACCTGGGCGCGGCCGATACGGCCGGAGATCGGTGCCGTCACAGTGGCGTAACCGAGGTTCAGGCGAGCCCGCTCCAGGGCTGCTTTGGCTTCGGCCACTGCAGCGTCGGCCTGCAGGAAGCTGGCTTTGGCGTTGTCGTATTCCTGGCGGCTGACGGCCTTGTCATCGACCAGCTCGCGGTAGCGCTGCTCTTGCAGGCGCGCCTGGTACAGGGTCGCCTCGGCCTTGGCCAGGGTGGCGCGGGCGCTGTCATGGTCGGCCTTGAACGGCGCCGGGTCGATCAAGAACAGTACATCGCCCTGTTTGACGTCGCTGCCTTCGCGGTACACCCGCTTGAGCACCACGCCAGCGACCCGCGCGCGCACTTCGGCGGTGCGCGGGGCCAGGATACGGCCGCTTAGCTCACTGCTGATGGCCAGGGGTTGCAGTTGCAAGGTTTCCACCCGCACTTGCGGGGTGGGGGCTTTTTCGTCTTGCTCGGCGCTGTCGCCGCAGCCGGCCAGAGACAGGCTCAGGAACGCCAGGAGCGCCAATGGGCGCAGGCGCGGGGAGAGGGTAGTAGGCATGCGGATCTTCCGATGATGACCGTGTCTATGCTAAGGCAGGTGCTGCCTGGGCGGCTGTTAATACCTGTAGGGCGAGTGTGAAAAAGTGTGAAGAACAAGCCTGTGGCGCGGTAGTGTTCTATATCCTGAGTGTTCCTGTGCCGGCTTCTTCGCGGGCACAGGTATACCTCAACCCAGACTCCCAAGCACCTATGCCGAATATTTTACTGGTCGAAGACGACAGCGCCCTGTCCGAGTTGATCGCCAGCTACCTGCAACGCAACGACTTCCATGTCCAGGTGATCGCCCGGGGCGATCATGTGCTGGACGAGTACCGCCGGCAAAAGCCCGACCTGGTCATACTCGACTTGATGCTGCCAGGCATCGATGGCCTGCAGCTGTGCCGCCTGCTGCGCCAGGAGTCGCAGAGCCTGCCAATTCTCATGCTGACCGCCCGCGACGACAGCCATGATCAGGTACTGGGCCTGGAAATGGGTGCCGACGACTACGTGACCAAACCCTGCGAGCCACGCGTGCTGCTGGCGCGCGTGCGTACGCTGCTGCGCCGCAGCAGTGTCAACGAGCCGCGGCTGGACAACGACCTGATCCTGATCGGCGGCCTGCGCATCGACCTGGCCGAGCGCACGGTCAGTTGGCGCGGCGAAGAGGTGGAGCTGTCCAGCGGCGAGTACAACCTGCTGGTGGTGCTGGCGCGCAATGCCGGCGAGGTGATGAACCGCGACCGTATCCTGCAACAACTGCGTGGCATCGAGTTCAATGGCACCGACCGCTCGGTGGACGTGGCCATCTCCAAACTGCGGCGCAAGTTCGACGACAACGCTGGCGAAGCACGCAAGATCAAGACCGTGTGGGGCAAGGGGTACCTGTTCAGCCGCGTCGAGTGGGAGTGCTGATCGGCCATGCTCAAGATCCTGGTGCGGCTATACCTGGTGATCATCGTCGCCTACGCCGGCGCGTTGCTGTTCATCCCCGACACCATCGTTGGCCTGTTCCGCGAGCGCTTCATGGCCTACAACCTGGACCAGGCAAAGGGTGTGCAGGCGTTGATCGTACGCCAGTTCCGCCAGGCCCCGCGTGAGCAGTGGCCGGCGGTGGAGCAGGAACTGGCCGGTGATTTTGCGCCGCTGGAGCTGAAACTGCTGCGCATGGACCAGGCGGGTTTGAGCGAGGAAGAACAGGCACGCCTGGAGCATGGCCTGTACGCGGTGCGTATTGCCGAGTGGGGCTACTACGAAACGGTGCTGGCGCCGCTGGACAAGCAATGGCTGGTGCGCCTGCATTCGCCGCCAGACCCGCTGGACATCAACGTGCTGTCGTGGGGCGTGACGGTGCTGATCGGTGCGGCCATGCTCGGGTGCCTGCTGCTGTGGGTCTGGCCGCACTGGCGCGACCTGGAGCGCCTCAAGGAGACCGCTCGGCGCCTGGGCCAAGGGCAGATGGCCGAGCGCACGCACATTTCACCACACTCCAACATCGGTGAGCTGGCCGGGGTGTTCGACACCATGGCCAGTGACCTGGAGCGCCACGTCAACCAGCAGCGCGAGCTGCTCAATGCGGTATCGCACGAGTTGCGCACGCCGCTGACCCGGCTGGATTTCGGCCTGGTGCTGTTGTTCGACGAAGTGCCGCCGGCCAGCCGCAAGCGCCTGCTGGAACTGGTCGGGCATGTGCGCGAACTGGACGAGCTGGTACTGGAGTTGCTGTCCTATAGCCGCTTGTACAACGCTGACCAGGCTCGCGAACGGGTCGAAGTGTCGCTGCTGGAGCTGGTCGACAGTGTGCTTGGCAGCTTTGCCGAGGAGCTTGATGGCCGTGGTATCCAGTGGGAAGTGCGGGCCGAAGGTGACCTGCCGCGCTTTGTGCTGGACCCTCGGCTGACGGCGCGCGCGGTGCAGAACCTGGTGCGCAATGCCATGCGCTATTGCGACGAAAGCCTGTTGTTGCGCTTGCGCCTGGAAGAGGATGGCGCCTGCCTGCTGACGGTGGAGGATGACGGGATTGGCATTCCGGTGGAGGAGCGCGAGCGCATTTTCCAGCCGTTCTACCGGCTAGACCGAAGCCGCGACCGAAATACCGGTGGGTTTGGCCTGGGGCTGGCGATCAGCCGGCGGGCCATCGAGGGGCAGGGTGGTACCTTGACCGTGGCACAGTCGGCGCTGGGTGGGGCGCAGTTCAGGATTCGCTTGCCAGCCGGGTAGTCCACAGCACGAACCGGTCCTTGCCGGTGTGCTTGGCTTCATACAGCGCCTGGTCGGCCTTGATCAACGCCATGGTCAATGTATCGCCCGCGCTCACCTGGGCCAGCCCGATACTGATGGTCACCGGGTGTGTGCCCGCATCCTCGCGTACCCTGCGTACCAATGCCTCCATCTGCTGCTCGGCACCTTGCTGGTCCAGCCCTTCAAGAAAAATGGCAAACTCCTCGCCGCCCAGTCGGGCGAACTCGGAATCGACCATGGCGGCCTTGATATGCAGTGCCACGCGTCTTAGCACTTCATCACCAATGTCGTGGCCGAAACGGTCATTCACTTTCTTGAAGTTGTCTATGTCGACCATCGCCAGGTATTGCCCGGGCGTTGCCAGTTTCAGTTGTTGCTCCGTTTTGGCCATGAACGAGCGGCGGTTGGGGATTTCGGTCAGGGCGTCGACGTAAGCTTGTTCAAGCAGCACCCTGGACAGGTAGAAATTGTGCAGTTTGGCCTTGCGCGTCTGCAGGTAGCTGTAGGTGATCAGGCCGCTGAGAAACACGGCGTAACTGACCAGCATGGCGCCTTCGAGCGCGTCGGGCTCGATACGGGTGTGGTAGAACGGGTTGAGCATCACCCAGGTGATGACCATGGCGCTGAAGAACGACCAGCGTCGCACCGGCAGCACCGACACGGCGTACAGCACGGTGGATACGCCAAGCACCAGCCACACCGGGCGCAGGGCCACCGGGATGCCTTCGATCAGCAGGCGCATGCCCAAGGTGATGATGGTGATGAACAGCAGGTTGAGTACATCGAAGTGATGGCTGCGGCGGGTGAAATGCAGTACTACGCAAAGGCTGCCGAGCGCGGCGATGAACAGGTAGGACAGCCAGGTGAAACCCTGACCGCCGAGAAAACTGACGATCAGGTCGAAGACCAGCCAGATCAGGATGCTGATGCAGAACACCAGCAGGCAGAACGGGCGCATGGACTCGAATTCGTGTTGTCGGAACTCGGCGCGCAAGGCGGCGGGGGCGACCTGCTTGCGCACGTGTTCTTCGATGGTCTTGAACATCGGTGGGCTCCTCGGAGTACTGCTTTGCCAGGCCAAACGACTCAATTTTGTGGCAAGACACCTGTGGCCCAAGGCCGGTAGCGCAAGGCAAACACCGCCTCGGCATGGCACCCGCTGCCCAGCTTGGGCTCGGCAGGTTCGGCCCTGAATGGCTGCCCAGGCGCGCTCACCTGGCGGAACGCCTCGCGCACCACGCCTACCCGGC